>CAZWLZ010000044.1:6283-15903 GCA_964634505.1 uncultured bacterium
GGTAACACTGGTAACACTGGTAATACTGGTAATACTGGTAACACTGGTAATACTGGTAACACTGGTAACACTGGTAATACTGGTAATACTGGTAATACTGGTAATACTGATACAACTACTGGTAATACTGATACAACTACTGGTAATACTGGTAACACTGGTAATACTAGTAATACTGATACAACTACTGGTAATACTGGTAACACTGGTAACACTGGTAATACTGGTAATACTGGTAACACTGGTAATACTGATACAACTACTGGTAATACTGGTAATACTGGTAATACGGATACAACTACTGGTAATACTGGGAACACTGGTAATACTGGTAATACGGATACAACTACTGGTAATACTGGTAATACTGTTAATACTGGTAACACTGGTAACACTGGTAATACTGATACTAATGGAAATCAAGTAAATACCACTGAGACAAATCAATTAGATAGTCTTTTTAACCGTTTTGCTAATACTAAATTACCCGGTACTTACTTATATGCTTCACAAGGTGAAAGTCTTAGTATTCGTAAAAATAATCCCGAATTTATTGAAGAAGGGGCGGCTTTTAAAGTTTCTTTAGAGCAAGGAGATGATTTAATTCGTTTTAATCGTTTTCAAAATAAAGATTTACCGGGTGCTTACTTGTACGCAACAGAAGCAGAAAGTATTAATATTCGTCAGAATTATAGAAATTTCAGAGAAGAAGGGGTAGCTTTTTATGCCTATCAACAGAGTATGGGAATAGGTGAAAATATCTATCGTTTTCAAAATACTCAAGTGCCGGGGAGTTATGTTTTTGTAGGGGAAGGAGAAAGACAAAGTATTCTTGCTAATTATCCTAATTTTGTAGAAGAAGGAATTGCTTTTAAAGTTTCTATTTAATTAAATAACATTTAATATCCCCCTTAAAAATGTGGGGTATTAGGGTATTAGGGTATTAGGGTATTGGGGGGATTTATTGCTTCAAAAATTTAAGTAATAAGTAGATGGACAAAATAATTTGTATAAAAACAATGGGTTAAAACCCATTGTCACCCTAAAGGAATAAAAATAAAATCCACAATTAATTTTGTTTAGGCACTTAAGTAACTAGTTATGATTAGTTTTTCTGTATAACGTCAGTTAATAAAATAGATTTTTCTTATATAAAAGTAGTAAACAAGTTATAGATTATGTAAAAAAGAATGGTATATTACTGAATAAATAAATAAAATTTGTTGATAAAATGAGCATAGTTAGTCAAGTTATTCTTAAAGCAGATGACGAACTTCGGTATCCTACTACCGGAGAATTACAAGGTATAAAATCCTACTTAAGTACAGGTTTAGAAAGAATCAATATCGCTGAAACTTTAGCGACTAATGAAAAAAAAATTGTTGAAGAAGCCAGTAAACAATTATTTAAAAAACGCCCTGATTTTAGAGCGACAGGCGGTAATGCCTCTTCTAATAAACAATATAATCAATGTTTAAGAGATTTTGGTTGGTATTTACGTCTAGTAACCTATGGAATTTTGGCAGGTGATAAAACACCTATTGAAAATATCGGTTTAATCGGTGTTAAAGAAATGTATAACTCTTTAGGAGTGCCTGTGCCTGGTATGGTAGAAGCGATTCAATGTTTAAAAGAGGCTTCCATTGCTTTATTGAGTCAAGAAGAAGCCCAAGAAACCTCACCCTATTTTGATTATATGATTCAAATAATGTCCTAGATAATAACTTTTATTTTAGGTTATTTCTTTTTATTCAACAACGACAAGGGATGATTATCCCTTGTTATCCCAAAGTGCCCAAGATGTTTATGGGGTAAAGAAGCAAGGGGTTTAAATCCCTTGTTTTAAACATTAAAACGTCTTATCTTAATTAAGCTGTTGGTTGCTATAGTATCAATTTTGATCGTAATTATTAAAGTCAGAGAGAATAATTATGTCTTGGTTACAAAACTCTTCTCGGCTATCTATTATTATTCTGTTTATAACTTATATAATCTTTGGTTGGTCACTTTCAGAAAAATCTTCTGTTTTTATTAAACAAATTTTGTTAGTTTCAGAAAATTTAGGTTTTATTTTAAAACAAGATTATATTTATTATTTTTTGCTTGTTTTGATTTTAGGAATTATTGTTATAATTTGTCTATTTTTAACAACTCCCATTACTTTAGTAACTTTTATTTTTGAGGAAACTATTAGTACAAGTATAAAAGCAATTTTATCTGTTTTTGGTTGGTCTTTTTTTTTAGTTATTTTATTATGTTTTTTTAGTTATTTTTTAGACTTTTTCGTCTTAATTTCTGCATCTATTTTAGTTAAGTTAGATTTAAAAAAAATGGGTTTCAATAATGTACAAAGTTCTATCATAATGATTTTTTTATCTTGGTTAGCTTTCTTAATAGGTGTGATTTCTTTTAATCTTAAATAAGGTTATATTTTTTTATATTTTAATTTTTATATTTTACAAATAATTAGATGTTCAAAGGTAAATTTAAACAAATTTTTCAAAAAACATTAATCATTTTAGGAGGTGTTTCTTTTTTGTGGGTAACAGTTTCTCAAATGGTTAACAATATTACGACATCTCAGAAATTACCTGTTGAGCAATCTTCAACTGTATCACCTCAACAACAATTAAAAATGGAGGCAACTGGTTATGAAGCGGTTTTAAAAAATGAACCGAATAATTCTTTTGCTCTCGAACAATTATTAAGAATTAATCTTGAATTACGTGATTTACCAGCCGCTTTAAAAATTGCCGAAAAATTAGTTAAAATTAAACCTGAGAATCAAACTTATCAAGAAGTTCTTAGTAAAATTAAGTTAGGATTAGCCCAAGAAAAACAACAACAACCGGAACAAAAAACTCCTTCTTCTCCTTAATAAAAATCAAAAAAAATCTTTATTTATTAATAATTGAATTATGAAAATTCCTATTCTTAATTTACAACTTCAATATCATAATCTTAAGTCGGAAATTGATTTGGCGATCGCCAAAGTATTAGAATCAACTCAATTCATTTTAGGGCCAGAGGTAAGTTTATTAGAAACAGAAATAGCTCATTATTTGGGTTCAAAATATGCTATTGGTGTTAATTCTGGTACAGATGCCTTAATTATTGCTTTACGAGCTTTAGGTATTGGAATTGGTGATGAGGTGATTACTACTACATTTTCTTTTTATGCTACTGCCGAGTCTATCAGTATTGTGGGTGCAAAGCCCGTTTTTATCGATATTAACCCCCATAGTTTTAATCTTGATCCCAAACAGATCAAAAATGCCATTACACCTCGTACTAAAGCAATTATGCCCGTGCATCTTTATGGACAAAGTGCCGCTATGGCTGAAATTATGGCGATCGCCAAAGAATATAATTTAAAAGTAATAGAAGATTGCGCCCAGGGATTTGGGGCAATTTATGAAGGGGATTGTATTGATTGTAATCAAACTTGTGAGCAAAATTGGCGAGCAAAAATTGCTGGGAAATACGTTGGTAGTATAGGAGATATAGGAGCATTTTCTTTTTATCCTACTAAAAATTTAGGTGCGTATGGAGACGGGGGGATGATTGTTACTAATAATGAAGAAGTGGCCGAATTAGCAAAAATGTTACGAGTCCATGGGGCAAAAAAAACTTATCATAATGAAATGTTAGGTTATAATTCTCGTTTAGATAGTATTCAAGCGACAATTTTAAGAGTTAAATTAAACTATATAAATGAGTGGAATCAAAACAGAAGAAATATTGCAGAAACTTACAATCAACTATTAGAAAATACTGCAAATATTATCACTCCAACTATTAGTAAAGGTCATGTTTTTCATCAATATACTATTAGAATTACCAACGGGCGAAGAGATGAATTAAAGGATTATTTATCAAATCAAGGCATTGGTAGTATGATTTATTATCCTATACCTCAAGATCAATTACCAGTTTATCAAGGACAATATCAATCTTTACCGATAGCAACACAATTAGCAAAAGAAGTTTTAAGTTTGCCAATTTTTCCTGAATTAACTTTAGATGAAATTAAAAAAGTGGCTTCAACAATCATCGAATTTAACAGTTAAAACCGTTGACTGGGAAGTTAAATTTATAATTGGTAGGTTGGGTAGGGGCATCAAAACCCAACAGAATCTTAATTGATATGATAAATTAGCAAAGTTAAATTAAATATGATAACTTAGCAAAGTTAAATATAAAAAATATAATTATTACTAAATCCCCATTACCAATTACTAATTACCTATTTTCTATGACTACTACTTTTAAGTCTTTTTCTCAAATCTCTTCCCTAGAAAAAGAATCGGTTATTTTGGTGGAAAATTTATCCAAAATTTATATCTCTAAAGAGTTTGGAAAATTCACAGCTTTAAATGAGATTAATTTTACAGTTAAAAAAGGTGAAATTTTTGGCTTAATTGGACCTGATGGAGCGGGTAAAACCACTACTTTTAATATCTTAGGAGGCGTTATGGCTGCCTCTGGTGGGAAAATTCAAATTTTGGGACGAACACCCCGAGAAGCTCGTTTATCCATGGGCTACGTGCCACAAAAGTTATCTATCTATCTTGATTTAACAGTTAAAGAAAATTTAGAATATAGTGCTAGTTTGCGTAAAGTGGATTCTTTTTTGTTTAAGAAACAATTGGCTAAATATCTTGATGTTATGGGTTTAGAAAAATTTAAACATCGTTTAGCTAATAATCTTTCGGGGGGTATGAAACAAAAATTAGCCCTTAGTTGTGTTTTAATTGCTAATCCTGAAATACTTTTGTTAGACGAACCTACTACAGGAATTGATCCTATTTCACGCCGAGAGTTATGGGATGATTTAGTGGCGATCGCCAATGAAGGAGTAACTATAGTAGTGGCTACACCTTATTTTGATGAGGCTGAGCGTTGTCACCGTATGGCATTTTTACGAGAGGGTATTATTGAGCAAATTGGTACAGTATCTCAATTACGGCAAAGTATTGGTTGTAAACGTTTGGAGTTGAGAGTTTCTCCTTTGGATAAGGCTAATTCGATCTTGCTTCAGTCTCTTGGTGAACAAATTATCGATGTGCAAACTTTTGGCGATCGCCTAGATATTTTAGTAAAAAATATTGATTTAGCCCAAGCACAAATTAGGCAAATTTTAGAAAGTGAAAATCTTACTTTACTGAGTAAATCGGCAGAAGAACCCACTTTAGAAAATGTTTTTGTAATTCGTTGTCGCAAAAAGCAAGAGGAAATAAAATTATTAGAATTTCCTCGCTTTAAAGCAGTTAAAAATGTACATCAAAATAAAAATTCTCTTCACCTTAATGATGTCAATAATTCAACTAATTATCTACCTTCTTTTTTTGATAATTCCTTAAAAATTAAGACAGATAATGATGATCATATTGCGATTCAAACCGTTAATTTATGCAAAAAATTTGGTAATTTTGAAGCCGTCAAAGGAATAGATTTTAAAATTCATTATGGTGAAATTTACGGCTTACTAGGTGCAAATGGTGCGGGTAAAACTACCACGATTAAAATGTTATGCGGTTTACAAGTGCCAACTTCGGGCAAAATTTCTTTAGCTGGAGTTAGTAAAAATTTGCGTAGTAGTCACATAAGGGCAAAAATTGGTTATATGAGTCAAAAATTTACTCTTTATGATGATTTAACGATTATTGAAAATTTGAAGTTTTATTGTGGTGTCTATGGAGTACCAAATAATAAGATTATGGAAAAAATTGATTGGGTATTAGAAACCTGTGATTTAAAAGGAAAAGAAACACTTTTAACAGGTAATTTACCGGGCGGTTGGAAGCAAAGAGTAGCCTTTGGTGCGTCCGTAATGCACGAACCTGATATACTGTTTTTAGATGAACCTACCTCTGGAGTTGATCCTATTGCCCGTAGGCAATTTTGGCGTTTAATTAACGATTTTGCCTCTCAAGGTACGGCTATTTTAGTTACTACTCATTATTTAGAAGAAGCCGAAAATTGTCATCGAATGGGCTTTTTAGTAAGCGGCAAATTAATGATTGAAGGCACAGCTACACAGATTAAAGCAGCCCAAACTGGACATTTAATTGAAATGGTGACTGATGATATTCAACAAAGTTCAAACCTCTTAAAAAGTCAATTTACTACAGGACAAATTGCTATTTTTGGCGATCGCCTTCACATTGTTTTGAATGATTATGATAGAGAAATAGATAAAATAAAATTGATTTTGCAGGAAAACCAAATTAACATAAAATCATTAAATCAAATACCTTTCACCTTAGAAGATGCTTTTATTGGTATCGTTACCCAACATAGTTAATCAAAAATTATTTCCTTTCGTTTTTTATTTTTCTGTTATATAATTACCCTCGTATCGAATTTTTAAATCAATCATATTAATTTTAATTATGTTCAAAAAATTTAGATTCAATTTTTTCACAATTATTTTAAGTTTTATTGTGGTGGTGTGGTTGGGTAAAAATGTTTTTGCTAAACTCCCTTCAGAAGCTACTCAAGATTTCAAAAATCCTATCCATCATCAAGAAATAATTGCCCAAACTGACTTTAGCAAAGTAGAAATTAAAACGATTCTCGTCCGAGATAATATCTATATGTTAGAAGGTGATGGCGGGAATATTGGCGTTGCCGTTAGTGATGAAAGTGTTGTTATGATTGATAGTCAATTCGCTCCTTTAACGGATAAAATTACTACCGCCATCAAAAAAATTACTGATCAACCAATTAAATTTTTAATTAATACTCACTATCATTTTGATCATACTAATGGCAATGAAAATATTAGAAATTTAGGTGCTACAATTATTGCCCATGACAATGTACCCAAACAGATGAGTATTGCCCACAAATATAGCGTTTTAGCTATGGATATTCCCGCAGCTAATCCAAAAGCTTTGCCCATGATCACTTTTGATAAAGATACTCATTTATCTCTAAATAATACCAAAATTCATGCTTTTAACGTCCCTCCAGCCCATACCGATGGAGATATTGTCGTTCATTTTCCTAAACAAAATGTTATTCATACAGGAGATCTGTTTTTCAATGGTATTTATCCTTTTATAGATACCGAAGTAGGAGGCTCAGTTGAGGGTATGATAAAAGGAATTAATCAAATTCTTCCTTTATGTAACGAGCAAACTCTTCTTATACCCGGTCATGGTAGTCTATCGAATAAAGCTGAATTGATGGCTTTTCGTGATATGTTACAAACTGTTAATGATCGTGTGAAATTGGCGATCGCCACTAATATAAAATTAGAAGATTTAATAAAAACAAAACCATTAAAAGATTTAGAAGCCAAAAATTGGAATAAAGGATTCTTAAACTCTGATCAAATGTTAACCCTTGCCTACAATGGTTTAATGAAAAAATAATCTTGTTAAGGGGTGTTGGGGTGTTAGGGTGTTGGGGTTGGGGTGTTAGGTTTTAAAGAAGGTTTTACAATAGATAAAATTAAATTAGTTTAAAACTTGAAAATGAAGATTTATAGTTAAAACGGATAACCAATTTTGATTTTTTCTTCACCTAATACCTAATACCGAATACCTAATACCTACTATTGATAAGATTTAGGAAAATTATTTTGCCAATAATCATACCAAGAAAACCAAACATTTTCTAATAATTGATAATTAGCTTCAACCGAATTATTATCATTAATTGGTAAAGAAAAAACACTCCATAAACAACGTAAATCAATAGAAGATTCTTCTCCTTTTAACCAAGTAAAAAAGCGACTTAAATTCAAATCATTTTGATAACGATTTTTCATAAATTGATCACTGGTAACGCTACTACCACCACGAGGATTAATACAAGAAACTAGATAAGTAGTATTATTTTGAACAAAAAGAGCATAATTCAAATTATTCTTAGTTTTCATCGAAAGTAAAAACTCTTGCTTATTGTTATCATAATTACGCACATCTTCCAACTTAATTAAACCATGATAAGTTCCCCTTGTTCCTACCACATAAAAATTATTAATTTCGAGATTATTATTATTAATTTGATATAAATATTTTTGATTAGCAATAACAACTTCATAGTCAATTTTATTAGGGGAATTAATGCTTTTAATTAACTGGGCTTTAGGTAACAAAATTTGATCAGGAAAAGAATATTGACTGACTTGTTTTTTTGCCAGATTAGGATTAAGAAGTAACCTAGTTATACTAAAAAAAAGATTAAATAAAATTAAAATTAGAATAATTAATTGAAAGTTTTTTAAACGATACGACATAAATTATTGTAGATAAATTAAAGTAAAATTAAACCAATATTTTTAGTCATAAATTATTGATTAAAATTATCTATTTTAGGAATTAAAAAATTATAAAGAATAGCAAACAATACCATAGAAACAGTAGCAAAAATTGAGCCACCATTATCACCATGCCAATAATTAAATAAAATTTCATCCTTAACAATTAAAGATAAAATTGAAGCACGTATTACCCCTAAACCAAAACCAATTATGATAGCAGAAACCATTAAAAATAAAATAGTTCGCCATTTATGAGTAAAAATACAAACAGCCAAAATTGATAATTTAAGTAAAATTAATGCCGATTTTACACCCGTACAAGGATAATCAACCAAAACGGAACTATCACTAAAATAGAGCATAGCTCCTTCATTTGATACCTGAATACCAAAATACCATAATAAAACACTGGCAAATTTAGCCGTAAAAATATTAACTAAAAATAAATGATTAATAACTCTTTCTAAAGAATCACTAGGAATAGCTAAAATTGAAATAATAATAATTTCTCGAAGATAAAATTTAAGATTTTTAAAACTAGAAAATATTAAAAATAAACCTATTATTTGTAATAGGGGCATTACCTTAATAAAAGATGATTCAAACCAAAATAAAGAAGTGCTTTTAGCTAAAACAAATATTATTAAAAGAAAGCCAATTACAGTAGAAAAATAATCAAAATTTAAAGGTAAATTTCTTTTTTTCTTCCACAATAAACTGAGTAATCCAGCCCAGACAATTAAGTTAAAAATCAATTCGTCAGAATTGGGATTGGATTGAGAAAAAAGTAAAAAATTAATAATAGCAAAACCAATAGTAATGACTATTAAATAAAACTGGGGATAAAAAATAATTTGCTGATATTTATTGAGATTCACGACCAAATAAGAATTATATATAATTAAAATTTTTTATTATAGTAACAATATTTTAGGTAATATGTGAAACAGTCTTCTCGTCATTCAATATGATCACAGGCAGGATGCCAGTGCCTTCCTGTAGGGGTAATCCCCTTGGGTTAACCCAAATTTTAATTACCCCATATTTTAGGGAGTCTGTTACATCTATAATTACTTCTTTTACTGACGGAAAATACTCTCTAAATTCATCAATACTGGTTATTTTTCTCAAGGGTAATACCTTTTTTTCTCCTAATACCCGTTCTAAGATTTCTTGTCAACGATGCACCCAACCATTGGCTTGTGATCATCGATCTCACTCAAATAATACTGCTGCTAAATCAAATGTGGGATAACATTTCAAGTAAAATAAAATGTAAAATAATTGTTCTTTAATTGTTTTTAATTTCCCTTTACTACCACCCCCCATCTTTCTAATCCTGGTT
>CAZWLZ010000045.1:0-15720 GCA_964634505.1 uncultured bacterium
CATTAGGACTAAACCATTCTAAATCAATATGGTCATCATCAACTCCATATTTAGTATTAATATTTTGGGGAAAACTAGCTTCTAAATTTACTTTGTATTTTCCTTCACTAATACTTACATTATCGATAACAAGAGAATTTTCAACTATTTCTGTAATGTGATGTAAAGTATCATCAATTCTTTCAATTAAAGTATTGCGTACATAAAAATAAAAGCCTGTAGCAAACAAAATTAACAAAATTGCTGTTAGCACAGTGTACCATAATGCAAGACGTTGACGAGTTTCAATAAACATAATTATGTTGATTAATTAAGAAAATAAAATTTTTATTAAAAGTAGTTAATAAATGCTATCTTTATCTGACTATATGGTATTAAAATCTGAAATAGAATGCAATTTTTATTACTTTAATTTCGGTATATTTGTTAACAGAATTTAAACTTAATATATTGTTAATTATTATCAAATGTTGAGGAGGTAAAACGATGAAATTATCCCAATTACTAAGAGAATACGAGCAAGGAAGAAAAGAATTTTCTGAAATTAAATTGCCCCAAGTTGACTTGAGTAATAGTGTTTTAATTGAGGTAGATTTTCAAAAATCTCAATTAATAGGGGTTAATTTTAGTCGTTGTTTTTTAACAAAATGTAACTTAAATAAAGCTAGTTTAAATTGGGCAAATTTAAGTTTTGTTAAGTTAAGTCAAGGTAATTTAAAAGAAGCAGATTTAAGGAAGGCAAATCTTTATGGTGCTTTTTTAGTTAATAGTAATTTCTCTTTTTCTAATTTGAGTGGAGCAAATTTGAATCATGCTAATCTGAGA
Source organism: uncultured bacterium (assembly GCA_964634505.1). GTDB lineage: Bacteria > Cyanobacteriota > Cyanobacteriia > Cyanobacteriales > Cyanobacteriaceae > CAZWLZ01. Next base: position 826 of record CAZWLZ010000045.1, read on the forward strand.
AAGGCAACTTTAATTAATGCTAATCTTTGTGGTGCTACTTTACATCAAGTTAATTTGAGAGACGCTAATCTTGAAAATAGCAAATTGAGTTGGTGTAATTTGATTCAAGCTAGGCTGGCAGGTGCAAATTTAAAGGAAATTAAAGGTTATAAGGCAAATTTTGCCATGTCTTATTTACAAGAAGCTAATTTAAGAGGTGCGGATTTAGAAGATAGTAATTTGGAAGATTCTAATTTAGAAAATGCGGATTTAACAGGGGCAAATTTGTCTCATGCTAATTTGAGAGGTGCTAATTTGAGAGGTGCAATTTTAGAGGGTGTTAATTTAGATAGTGCTGATTTAAAAGGGGCTATTTTGAATGATACTAATATAAATCAAAATAGTTTATCTTCTAGAGTATCTAAAAATCGTAATTTTTATCAAAATCTATTTTCTCTCTCTCGTTATCAATTTTCTGCATCTGTTGTTAATTGATTGGTTTCTTTATTTAATTTTTCGGTAATTTTTCTTAAAACTCCGTTAATGAATTTATAGCCGTCTTCATCTGAGTAGTTTTTAGCTATTTCGATGGCTTCATTGATGGCAATTTTTCGATGAATATCTAAGTAAATTATTTCTGCTACGGCTAAACGTAGTATATTTCGATCTATTTCTGGTAAACGACTTAATTGCCAATCTACCATGACTTTATTTAGCATTTCGTCTATTTCTACATGACGGCGGTGAATGGTGTTAATTAATTCCATAGCATATTCCCTAACTTCCGATTGATTAGAGAGTTGGACAAATTCAGGTAATTCAACGGTTGCACCTAGGCGATTTATGGCTTTTTGAGTTAAGGCGATCGCCTCTTGTAGCATTACTTTAGCACTATGGATATTGGGGGCGCGTGTTTCACTTTTAAAAATTTGTTCATTACTTCTGGTTAATTCTCCCGATGCAGTTTCTAAGGCATCTTCTACTTCTGTAGTCAAAGTACGAATGGAGGATAATAATAATTCATTCAAATTCAAATCTAATGTTTGATTTTTATTTGGGCTACCTTTATCTTGACTTAAATTTAATAAAGCTAGTATTCTTGCCGTGCGGCGTGGTTGTTGACGAAGAGACATTTTTTTTGTTTATAACTCAATAGCAATATTTCATTGTCAACTTTTAGGGGACAATTGTCAATTTTTTAGGGGAATATCGTAGGCGGTGGGTATTTTTGATAAACTATTATTATTCTCCGTGTTAGGATTCACAATGCCACCAGAAATCATTACTTTAAAAGCATCTTCAATGGAAATTTGAACGGTCATTACGTTATTTTCTGGTACGATGACATACCATCCTGATGTAGGGTTTGGGGTTGTGGGAATAAAAACGCTTAACAGGGGTTGAGATAAATTTGCTTGTATTGCACTGGTAACTTGGCCTGTTACAAAACCTAAAGACCAAACTCCTTTACAGGGGTATTCTACCATAACGACACGTCTAAATTTTGTTTTAGAATCTTGAAAGAGAGTTTCTAAAATTTGTTTTAAAGTTTTATAAATCGAACCTGCTAACGGGATGGCTTGTAATATACGTTCGCCTAAGTCTAATAACCATTTTCCCACAATATTGCGTGCCATCAAACCGATTAATAAAATGAAGGCAAAAGGCACTCCTAATCCCACTGTCACGTTAATGATGTTACTTAAAATGGGGTTTAAGCTATCAAAGGGATTAAGTTGTTTGGGAATTTTGGTTAAAAAATTAATGGCTGCATTAGCGATAATAAAACTTAACCAGATGGTGGTGGCTAGGGGTATTACTACTAAAACACCTGCGATGAGATCATTTTTTAAATCTTGTTTTAAACGTTGCAACATTGATTATAATTTTGGGATTAAATTATGACTATGATTAGATTTAATGATAGTTTATTGTTGTCTATAAATGACTAATTGCTCATTAAATAAAGTTTAAACATTCTTTGGCGATCGCCAAATCTTCTTGAGTATGAATCACAAAAATTTTGATAGCAGAATCTGGAGTAGCTATATTTTGATCAAAACAGCCAGTAGAATTTTTGTCAATATCTAATTTTAAATTAAGAAAAGATAAACCTTGACAAATTTTTTCTCTAATAAAAGGTGAATTTTCCCCTACTCCAGCGGTAAAAACAAGTACATCTAAACCGTTTAAATCGGGTAAAAAAGAGGCAATGACGGATTGAATACGATGAACATACATTTCTACGGCTAATTTTGCCCTTTTATTCTCATCAACAGCACTTAAAATAGGGCGTAAATCGGCTGAAATACCAGAAATACCTTTTAAACCAGATTCTTTATTTAAAAGATGATTAATTTGGTCGGGATTATAGTTATATTGTGTCATTAAATGAAGCAAAATTGCTGGATCGATCGAACCGCTACGAGTGCCCATCATTACTCCTTCTAAAGGAGTAAAACCCATGCTAGTATTAACACTGATACCATTTTCAATGGCTGTAATAGAGCAACCGTTACCTAAATGACAGGTAATTATTTTTAATTCGGCTAAAGGATTATCTAAAATTTGGGCTACATGATGAGCACAATATTGATGAGAAATACCATGAAAACCATATTTTTGAATCCCTTTATCATACCATTGATAGGGAATAGGATAAATTTTGTTTATTTCAGGTATAGAAGTATGAAAAGCAGTGTCAAATAAAGCGACTTGAGGAATATCGCCTAAAATTTTTTCAATGGTTTCAATGCCTTCCATATGGGCGGGATTGTGATTGGGGGCCAGAGGAATTAAATTGGCGATCGCCATCTTAACTTCTGAATTAATCAAAGTTGCTTCAGAGTAATTTTTCCCGCCATGGACAACTCTATGCCCCACGATCGTAATTTCTGAGAAAGAATCGATAACTTGGGTAGGAGGATTGATAAGGGTATTTAACATTGTAGTCATAGAGGCCAGATGATCAGAAGAATCTAACTCAAATTTAAGTTTTTCTTCTCCTACTTCTACGGTTAATAAAGCGATATTAGGTTGAAAAATCCAATCAATAGAAGCCTCCCAAATCAGTTTTAGGTCTTTTTTAATCAAATCATCTTCTAACACCTCAAATAAACAGCTTTTTTGACTACTAGAACCAGCATTTAAGACTAATACTTTCATAAAATTAATGAAAAAAGAAGTGAATAATTTTCAGATTTTTAAGCAAATAAATTTTTTTCTTGTTGTTGATTAATAAAAGTTTGAACTTTATCCCGATATTCTTGTAACTTATTTGTCACCCATTGTCTTTCGTCACTATTAGCATAAATATGAACTAAAGGTTCGCCTCCATCTGGTAAAATTAATACCCAATTATCGGTATGAGGTTCAATTATTTTTACACCATCAATTAATTCTAATTTTTCAGGGATTTCTGTCTCTACTAAATATCGCATTAACGAACCTTTAATAGTAGAAGGACATCTTAAGGTATAAGATTTATGAGCAACTCTTGGTAATTCTAAACGAATTTGAGCTAATGATCTTTCTTGAATTGTCAACATTTCCATTAATTTGGCGATGGCAAACATGGCATCAAAACCGGGGTGTAATTGAGGGAAAATAAAGCCCATTTCACCACTACCGCCTAAAATTACATTGGGATTATTTTGAGAGGCTTCCATTAGAGCGGTAGAATTAGCTTTAGTACGAATAATTTTACCATCATGTCGTCTAGCAATTTGTTCTACAGCCGAAGAAGCATGAATAGGCACAACTACCGTACTACGAGGTTTTGAGGTCATAATAATACTAATCATTAATGCTGTTAAATTTTCTCCTCGTATCGGAAGCCCAGATTCATCTACTAAAATAAATTGCTCACCATTAGCAGATACCTGCACTCCAAAATTAGCTTTGAGGGCTTCAACTACATGGCCTAATTGAATTAAGAGATTTTCTCTTTCTAAAGTAGAAATAGCTTGTTGTCTTAAACTGGCATTAAGCACTACCGCATCACAATTAAATTTTGCTAATAATTGAGGTAAAATTGCTCCCGATACCGCATACACATAATCAATTACAACTTTTGACTTACCACTACGAATAGCTTGAATATTTAATTGAGTTTCAAAACTATCACAATAAGTATCAATAATTTGAGAAGGATAAGACATATTACCAATATCTATAATAGGTACTCTTCTTATATCTTCCTTAAAATAAGATCCTTCAATTTTCTTTTCTTTGGCCTTAGTTATATTAATGCCATTATGATCAAAAAATTCAATCATAATGTAGTCATGGCGATCGGGATGTAGCCGTACATGAATACCTCCAGCCACACCTAAACGGGGTGTCATGGCACGAGAAAGAGGAATTGCTGTGGATTCGAGGTTTTTAATATGAATGCCTACTGACATGATTCCTGCGATAAGTGATCTTGTCACCATGCGGGATACACTGCGTTGATCTCTCGATACTACAATTGAACTACCTAATTTTAAAGTTGAACCATAGGCTGCCCCTAATTTTACGGCAAATTCGGGGGTAATATCGATATTGGCTAATCCTGTTACTCCTCTTTCTCCAAAAAGATTACGGTGGGCAATGCTGCCCCAAATTAAATTAATATTCAAAATTGCTCCCGATTCGATTCTTTTACTTGGCCAAACTCTAACACCAGCACTAACTTGAGCCTCTTCTCCGATGGTGGATAAAGCTCCGATGACCGCACCTTCTAAAATTTGCGATCGCCTATCAATTCTAACACCTCTACCGATAATACAACCAGACAATTGAGCTTCATCACCAATAATGACACCATTCCAAATAATAGGACGATTTAATTCAACATGAGAGCCGATACTGACATTATCGCCAATAATAGTACCAGCTTGAATTTTTGTGCTAGAACCGATACGGCAATTATTGCCTATTAAAACAGGGCTTTCAATCAAAGCGGTGGGATCGATATAAGTATTTTCCCCTATAATTTTGCCGTTAGTATTTTGATTATAAGCAAAATCCAGTTGCACTTTACGAGCGATACCATCGTATTGAGCTTCTCGATAGGATTCTAAATTGCCGACATCACACCAGTAACCTTCGGCTATATAGCCATAAATAGCTTCTCCATTTTCTAATAATAAAGGAAATAAATCTTGAGAAAAATCTCTTTCTTCATCTTTTGGTAAATATCTTAATACTTCTGGTTCTAAAATATAAGTGCCGGTATTGACAGTATCCGAAAAAATTTCTCCAGTAGAAGGTTTTTCTACAAATCTTTGTATTCTTTGGTCTTTATCAGTAATTACTACTCCAAACTCCATAGGGTTTGTGACTGATTTTAAAATAATGGTTGCTTTTGATTGTTTTTCTTTATGAAAGGAGATCGCCTTTTGCAAATCAAAATCAGTGATACTATCGCCACTAATTACTAAAAAAGTATCATATAATAATTCCTCAATATTTTTAACACAACCAGCTGTGCCTAAGGGTTGATCTTCTTCTACCGAGTAAGTCATTTCGATGCCAAAATCTGAACCATCTTGAAAATATTCTCGCATCACGTCGGGCAAGTAATGAAGAGTAGCAATAACTTGAGTAATATGATGACGTTTGAGTAAATTAATAATATGTTCGGCGATGGGGCGATTAAATACGGGTACCATAGGCTTAGGTAACTCACAAGTAAGAGGACGTAATCTCGTCCCTGAACCTCCTGCCATCAATACTGCACGCATAAAACCTCCTACGAGTGATCATTTGTTAATTAATCTTATGGTTAATTATCAATTATTTAGGCTACATTTGACAATTAATAATTAAAGATTAAGTGATTAAAATTGACACTCACACTATCAAATCAAAGATTATGATGGGTCATTCTTGATTCATCTTTTATTTCTGAAGTGCTTGATTTAGCGTCCTAAGTAACCTAGCGGTTGCTATATTTAAAACAAAAAAACATAAACTATAACGGATTATCAATGATTTTTAACGAAAATTCAAGGGTAAAAATTCCTTCTCTCCTCCATTTAACTCGCTTGGGTTATCAATATTTGTCTCTAAAAAATCAGAGTTGGGATGAGACAACTAATATTTTTACGGATATTTTTAAAGAAAGTATCTCTAAAATTAATCCGAATATGGAAGATGATGATATTAAACGCCTATTGGTAGAGATTAAATTATCTTTAGATAACGAAGATTTAGGTAAAGTTTTTTACGGGGGTATTATATCACAATCTGGAACTAAAATAATAGATTTTGTTGATTTTTCTAATAATAATTTTCATGTTGTTACAGAATTAACTTATAAAAATGGTGACGAGGAATTTCGTCCTGATATTACTATTTTAATTAATGGATTACCTTTAGCTTTTATTGAAGTTAAAAAACCAAATAATCAAGAAGGAATACAAGCAGAATTTAAGAGAATTAATACTCGTTTTCAAAATAAAAAATTTACACGTTTTGCTAATATTACTCAGTTAATGGTTTTCTCTAATAATCAACCTTATAACAATGATTCGAGTTTACCTTTACAAGGTGTTTTTTATGCTTCTCCTTCCTATCACAAGCATATTTTTAATTGTTTTAAAGAAGAAGAATCTTTTGATTTATCTTTACTTTTAGCAAAAGAAAATGAACACATAGAAAACGAGATACTTAAAGATAATAATTTGTTAGTTATTAAATCTCACCCAGAGTTTATCACTAATAAAAATCCTGATACTCCTACTAATAGTTTCTTAACTTCTTTATTTTCTCAATCCCGTTTACAGTTTATTTTAAATTATGCGATCGCCTATGTTAAAGATCAAAATGGTTGGCAAAAACATATTATGCGTTATCCCCAAATTTTAGCAACTAAAGCCATCGAAAAAAAATTAAATGAAGGGTTAAAAAACGGGATTATTTGGCATACTCAAGGAAGCGGAAAAACTGCTTTAGCTTTTTACAATGTTAGGTTTTTAACGGATTATTTTCAGCAAAAAAAGATTATACCAAAATTTTATTTTATAGTAGATAGAATTGATTTATTAGAACAGGCAAAAAGAGAGTTTAGCAGTCGTGGTTTAAAAGTTCATATTATCGCCTCAAAAAATGATTTTGCGAAGGAAATCAAATCTAATAATGCCATTAATAATTATTCAGGAAACCCAGAAATAACCGTAGTTAATATTCAGAAATTTAAAGATGATCCTAACGTAGTAAAAATAACAGATTATGATGTTAATATTCAGCGTATTTATTTTTTAGATGAAGTCCATCGTAGTTATAATCCTAAAGGAAGTTTTTTAGCTAATCTTAATGAATCAGATAGAAATGCAATTCAAATCGGTTTAACTGGCACACCTTTATTAGGAGAAGATTATAATTCTAAAATGTTATTTGGTGGTTACATCCATAAATATTATTATAATTCTTCTATTGCCGATGGTTATACTTTACGCTTAATTAGAGAAGAAATTGCTACTAATTATAAATTAATTTTGCAAGAAGTCTTAAATAATATTCAAGTTAAACAAGGTGATATTGAGAAAAAATTAATCTATTCTCATCGTCAATATGTTGAACCTTTATTAGATTATATTATTGATGATTTTGAGTTTAGTAGAATTAGATTTGATGATAATTCTATCGGTGCAATGGTAATTTGTGATAGTTCAGATCAAGCTAAACAATTATATGAGGTTTTCCAAGAAAAATTTAATCTTCTCGATCGCCACCAATCTCCCTCAAAAAAGATTGATCCCCCCCTAACCCCCTTAAAAAAGGGGGAGTCTGAAGAAAATAGGGTTAAAAGTGCGGCTTTAATTCTGCATGATGTTGATAGTAAAGAGGAGAGAAAAAATAATATTGAGGCTTTTAAAGAAGGTAAAATTGATATTTTATTTGTTTATAATATGTTGTTGACTGGGTTTGATGCCAAACGATTAAAAAAACTTTATTTAGGGAGAGTTATTAAACGCCATAATCTTTTACAGGCTTTAACTCGTGTTAATCGTCCATATAAAAATTTTCGTTATGGTTTTGTGGTAGATTTTGCCGATATTCGTTCAGAATTTGATGCTACTAATAAGGCTTATTTTGATGAGTTACAAGCAGAGTTAGGAGACGAATTAACTCATTATTCTAAGTTGTTTAAATCCTCAGAAGAAATTAACACCGAAATCGAAGAAATTAAGGATATTTTGTTTCGTTATGATAGCCAAAATGCTGAAATTTTTTGTCAACAAATTAGTAATATAAACGATCGCCAAGAAATCCTAACTCTTAAAAAAGCCTTAGAAAATGCTAATAATTTATATAATTTGATTCGCTTAACTGGCCAATATGAACTTTTAAAAAAATTAGATTTTTCTCAGTTAAAAAAAATGGAGCAAGTAACTGGCGATCGCCTAAATATGATTAATTTAGAGGAAAAATTAGCTAAGGGAATCGATACCAATAATTTACTTAATGAAGCATTAGAAGATGTAATTTTTTCTTTTGTAAAAGTGGGAGAAGAAGAGTTGATTTTAGCAGATCAATTAAAAGATACTCTTCGCCGCACTCGTGAGGCTTTTGTTAGTAATATTGATGCTAATGATCCTAACTATATTAGTTTAAAAGAGGAATTAGAACGTTTATTTAAGCAGAAAAAATTAAGTGAAGTTACTCAAGAGGAAATGAATAAAAATATAGATAAATTAAATGAATTACACAAAAAAATTAATGCTATTAACCATCAAAATAATTTATTAAAAGCTAAATATGACAATGATTTTAAATATGTTCGTATTCATAAAAGAATAATGGAATCGGGCAAATTAGCTGAGAATGAACGCAAAATTTATGACGCTTTATCTGGAGTAAAAATAAATGCTGATAATTTGATGTTACAAAATAGCAAAATTATTAATAATGAAAGTTATTTTAGCCAAACTATGACACGTTTATTGATTGAACAATTTAGTAAAAAACAGCAAATTAAACTTAATGGGGAAATGTCTTCATATATCAATAAATTGATAATCAAAGAATATGATAATGAATTTAATACTGGAGATTGAAGTCTAAAGATGGTACAATAAATTGTACTAATTTTTAAAAATAGTTATGGAAATTGTTAACGTAAGTTCAGCTAGAACTAATTTATTTAGTTTAATAGAACAGGTAAATAAAGACCATTTACCAAGAATTATTACCAGTAAAAAAGGGGATGCTGTTTTGTTATCCAAAGAAGATTGGGAGAGTTTACAAGAAACAATCTATTTACAATCTATACCAGGCTTAATAGAATCAATTAAAGAAAGTGAACGAGCTGATGATTGGGTATCAGAAGAAGATTTTTTGCAAGAATTAAATTAAATGAATTGGAAAATAGAATTTAGTAAAAAAGTTTTTAAAGATGCTAAAAAGTTAAAAGCAGCTAATTTAGAAGCAAATATTAAAGATTTGATTCTAATTCTAAAATCTAATCCCTATCAACCGCCCTATGAAAAACTTTTTGGTAATCTTAGCGGTTATTATTCAAGGCGAATTAATATTAAACATCGTCTTATTTATTCAGTAAATGATCAGACTAAAACTATTAAGGTTGTTTCGGTTTGGAGTCATTATGAATAAAATTTTTGATCAGGACTTACGCAAAAAGACTTGAAACCAGCATTTTACCGTAGGGGTAATTCATGAATTACCCCTACATTTGGTTCTTTTGCTTCAAATAATTTTTTTTACCATTCTAGTATTATCATTTAGTATTTTCTGAAGATCATTAAATTTCATTCTTAGCAGTTTTTCTGTATATTTATGGATAGGATTGAGATGAATAGTATTTTAATTAAAGTTTTATGTTGTCTAAAGAAGTTCAAGAATTAGCAGAAAAAATACCCCAATTATCACCCGAAGATAAAGAATGGTTAATGCCACAATTAAACCTACAAATTTCTGAACCGAATATTAATACATCGAATCCTAAAAAAAAGTTTAATATTACTCCTGCAATTAAAGGGAGTAGTTATAGTGATACTACTATTCTCGATCCTTTAGATAGTTTTATTGGTGGTGTTGAGTTAGGAAATTTAGCTCAAAATATTAAACAAGATTTATAGGAATAATTCCCTAAAAAATTCGGGAAAATAGTTATAAGCAATTAAGAATGAAACATTTAGATAATTTAGATTTTGCTACGAAAATTAAAGATTTAATCGATAGTCTTAAGGGCATTTGTGCTTCTTATGGTTTAGGAAATGATGGTAATGAGTTTAAAATTATTACCCAAGTATTTCTTTATAAATTTATTAATGATAAGTTTTTTTATGAAGTTAAAAAAATTGATGATGATATAGCCAAAGCTGATAAACCAGAACAAAAATTAAAGGCATTATCAGAAGATGATTATGAGTTTTTATTATTACAATTACCTCCAGATACAGCAATATTAAAGCCTAATCAATTTATTTCTAGTTTATTTGAGCAACAAAATAATGCTAATTTTGCTAAGTTATTTGATGATACTTTGCGAGATATTGCTATCCAAAATAATGATATTTTCTCTGTTAAAACTGAAGGGGATACTAAAATCCCTCTATTCGATCGCCTAAGTGAATTTATCACTGATGTATCTAAACGGGATGCTTTTTGTAAAGCGATGATTAACCAGTTAATCTTATTTAATGCTGAACATATTTTTAACCAAAAGTATGATTTTTTTGCCACTATCTTTGAGTATTTAATTAAGGATTACAACAAAGATAGTGGCGGTAAATATGCGGAATATTATACACCTCATGCGGTAGCCAAGATTATGGCGGCGATTTTAGTTAAGGATAAGGTACAAAACGTTACAGTATATGATCCTTCGGCAGGTTCGGGTACTTTATTAATGAATATTGCCCATCGCATCGGTGAAGATTGTTGTAGTATTTATTCGCAGGATATTTCGCAAAAGTCTTCTAGTTTATTACGATTGAATTTAATTTTAAATAATTTAGTTCATTCTATCCCTAATATTATTCAAGGTAATACTTTATTACATCCCTATCATAAGGAAGGATCAGATTTAGCTAAGTTTGATTATATTGTGTCTAATCCGCCTTTTAAAATGGATTTTAGCGATTATCGCAATGCCCTTGAGACTAAGGAAAATCGAGAGCGTTTTTTTGCTGGTATTCCGAAAGTGCCGGGTAAAGCTACGGATAAAATGGCTATTTATTCTCTGTTTTTACAGCATATCATCTACTCTCTTAAACCGAATGGGAAGGCGGCGGTAGTTGTGCCTACGGGGTTTATTACGGCTCAATCTGGCATTGATAAATCTATTCGGGAATATTTGGTAACAAATAAGATGTTGGGCGGGGTGGTGTCTATGCCTAGTAATATTTTCGCTACTACTGGTACTAATGTTTCTATTCTTTTTATGGATAAAGGCAATAAGGAAAAGGTGGTTTTAATTGATGCTTCTAATTTAGGGCAAACTGTCAAAGATGGTAAGAATCAGAAAACCCTTTTAACGGAAGCAGAGGAAAATCAAATTATTTCTAGTTTTAATGAAAAAAAAGCTATGGATGATTTTTCGGTGGTGGTTAGTTATGAGGAGATTATTACTAAAAATTATTCTCTGAGTGCGGGGCAATATTTCGAGGTAAAAATTGATTATGTAGATATTTCTCAAGGTGAATATGAGGAGAAAATTAAGGGTTTTTCTGATAGTTTAACTTCTCTTTTTGCTCAGTCTAAGGATTTAGAAGTTGAGATTTTAGAACAGTTAAAGGGTTTAAAATATGACTGATAAATTAAAGCTAAATAATGTAGTTAAATATTCTAATTCCAGAATAAATATTAAAAATATCAGTATCAATAATTATATCAGTACAGATAATTTATTACAAAATAAACAAGGAGTCGAAATAGCTGTAAATCTCCCCCCAAATACAGAAAATATCCCATCTTATGAAGCAAATAATATTCTTGTTAGCAATATAAGACCATATTTAAAAAAAATATGGTTTTCAAATAAAGCTGGTGGTTGTTCTTCTGATATTCTTGTTTTTAAGGTTCAAGACAATTATATTCCCAAATTTATTTATTATTGTCTTTTCCAAGATACTTTTTTCGATCATATGATGCAAGGTTCAAAAGGAACTAGAATGCCTCGTGGTGATAAAAATCAAATTCTTCAATTTTTAATACCTAATTTTGATTTAGAAAAACAACAAAAAATTGCTCATGTTTTATCAGTAATAGATGAAAAGATAGAAAATGGCGATCGCCAAAATAAAGTATTAGAAAACCTAGCTAAAACAATCTATGATTATTGGTTTGTTCAATTTGATTTCCCCGATGAAAACGGTAAACCTTATAAATCATCAGGGGGTAAAATGGTTTACAATTCCGAACTTAAACGAGAAATTCCTTTAGGTTGGGAAGTCAATAATATTGAAAAATACTGTCAAATTGTTGATTGCTTACATTCTAAAAAACCAGACTTAAATTTTGAAGATGAAAAATATTTTTTATTACAGTTGGATAATATTAAAGATGATGGATTACTTGATTTAACAAATAGATATTATGTAACAAAATCCGAATATAAAAAATGGACTTCAAGAATCGAAGTTACAGAAAATGACATATTAATCACAAATGCGGGTAGAGTAGCCGCTACTGCACAAATTCCTAAAGGTGTATTATCAGGTATCGGTAGAAATATGACAGCAATTAGATCATTATCAATTAGTCCTACTTATTTATTTTTATCATTTCGTAGTGTTGACTTAAATCGTCAAATTAAAATTAATACAGATTCAGGAGCATTTTTCACTAGCCTAAATGTAAAAGGCATTAAGAAATTATTACTTGTTAAACCACCAACAAAGATTGAAAATGATTTTGAAAAAATAGTTTACCCTATAAGGAAAAAAAGAGAATTAATTAGTTTAGAAAACCAAAAATTAAAAGAGTTAAGAGATTGGTTATTACCGATGCTAATGAATGGACAGATTAAAGTAGAGTAAAAATTAAAACTCCTTGTCTTTATTAACGGAATTATTTTGTTATTATTGATCACTACTTGCCAAATTAAAGACTCCTTACCAGAAGCAGTTATTAAACTAAGTGAAATGTTACAAAAAAAGGACTTAGTGAAGATGATATTGTTGAAGATTTTCAAAAATTAAGAAATAAAAATCAATAATAATTGATGAGACAAAAAGCAAAAATTATTGTCACCGATGCTAAATATTCATAGATAAGATAGTTTAAGGCTGAAATATTAAAAATTATTCGATTAAAGAGCAGAATTTTATGGTAAACTGACAGATCGCAAGAAATAGGTTATTTTTTACTGAAAATAAAGCCTAGAAAACTTAAACTTAAATTGGTTAAAAGTAAAAGATTCTAATATATATTATTAATGAAAGTAACTCAAGAGAAACTCCCCGCTAGTCAGATTGGTTTAGAAATTGAAATTTCCCCAGAATTATCTAAAAGTACTTATGAGAAGGTAGTTAAAGAATTTTCTGAATCCATTAATTTACCTGGTTTTCGTAAAGGTAAAGTCCCTCGAGCCGTTTTATTACAACGTTTAGGTAGCAACAGAATCAAAGGTGCAGTTTTGGAGGAATTAGTCCAAGATTCCCTTCAATTGGCTATCAAACAAGAATCTATTGAGGCATTAGGCAATTATCAGTTAGTTTCTGATTTTGAACAGTTGGTTAAAATTTATGAACTAGGTGAAGCTATTACGGTTAAAGTATCGGTAGATGTACCACCAGTGGTGGAATTAGGACAATATCAAGGTTTGAATGTAAAGGCTGAAGAGGTTTTATACGATCCTAAAGATGTGGATGATTTTTTACTAGAACAACGTAACCGTTTGGCTACCATCGTTCCAGTTGAAGACAGAGCTGCTCAAATGGGGGATTTAGCTTTTGTTGATTTTAAAGGTCGTAAAGCCCCTAATTGTGCTGATGAAGAGCCTGTTTATCCTGAAGGGCTTGAAGCTACTGATTTTCAAGTAGATTTATCTGAGGGAAAATTTATTCCTGGTTTTGCTGAAGGTATTGTGGGCATGAATATTGGTGAAACTAAAGATATTCCTTTAACTTTTCCCAATGATTATCCCGAAGAATCATTACGGAATGAGTCAGTTATTTTTACTGTCACTTTAAAAGAAATTAAAGAAAGAGAATTACCTGAGTTGGATGATGATTTTGCTAAAGAAGTTAGTGACTTTGAAACTTTAGAGGGTTTTAAGGCTTCTTTGGAAAAACAATATCAAGATCGTGCCGAAACTGAAGCTAAGTATAATCTTCATAAGGCGATCGCCGATGAGTTAGTAAAACATACTACTATTGATTTACCCGTAACACTGATTGAGGAAGAAGTACAAAATTTATTAATACAGACTGCTTCTCGCATGGAAAGTTATGGTATGAATGTTAATCAAATTTTCACGAAAGAAATGATTCCCACTATGAAGGAAAAAATTCGTCCAGATGCGATTAACAATATTACTCAAGATTTAATTTTTAAGGCGATCGCCGAAAAAGAATCCATTACTTTTAGTGATGAAGAATTTGCAGAGCGTGAAACTGACATGAGAAAAAATCTCAAAGGCAAAGATATTGATGAAGCTAAATTAAAAAAAGTTATTACTGACGATTTAATTAGTGAAAAAACTTTAGCTTGGTTAGAAACCAAAAACACTATTGAATTAGTGCCTAAAGGCACATTAACTCCTGATGCTGTTGATGTTGCTGTTACAGAAGAAAAAGCCGAATAATTTAATTATAGTTTGTTATTCTTTTTTTAGATTGATTAAAATCCCCTTTAAACGGGGGATTAATTGACTAGGATTAGAGTTTTTTATCTCTATCTTGACGACGACGGTCTCTCCATTCTACAGTCGTTAAATAGATAATGCCCCCACTTACTAAT
>CAZWLZ010000046.1:0-15460 GCA_964634505.1 uncultured bacterium
AATTTCGATAGATTCTAATTCATTAAACGACAATCAATTTAACCTCCTTATAAATTAAGATAATCTAAATCATAACCTAAGCAGAGATGAGTTGAAAGAGTTAGCCTGTTTAGGTTTCAATGCGGATTTAACCTTACAAACCTTCTGTCATACCGCCGCCTATCCTAAACCCGTTGACATCAAAACCCATAAAGAATTGCCTGATTTCTTTGCAACTCGTGGCGGTGTCGCCTTAAAACCGGGAGACGGTATCATTCATTCTTGGTTAAACCGTATGCTGTTACCCGATACTGTCGGCACTGGAGGCGATTCTCATACCCGTTTCCCTCTCGGTATTTCCTTCCCCGCAGGATCGGGCTTAGTAGCATTTGCGGCAGCTTTGGGTGCTATGCCTTTAGATATGCCTGAGTCAGTATTAGTTAAATTTACTGGTGAATTACAACCCGGTGTCACCTTACGGGATATTGTTAACGCTATTCCTTGGGTAGCGATGCAAGAAGGCAAATTAACCACAGGTAAAGGAGATAAAATCAACGTCTTTAACGGGCGTATTATGGAAATGGAAGGCTTACCCGATTTAAAAGTTGAACAGGCTTTTGAATTAACCGATGCTACTGCCGAGCGTTCTTGTTCTGGTAGTACTATTAAACTAAGTGAGGAAACCGTAGCGGAATACTTGCGATCGAATGTGGTATTAATGAAAAATATGATCGCTCGTGGTTATCAAGATGCCCGTACTTTGTTACGCCGTATAGCTAAGATGGAGCAATGGTTAGCTAATCCTAGTTTAATGTCGGCTGATCCTGATGCGGAATATGTTGATACAATTATCGTTAACCTCAATGAAATTAAAGAGCCGATCGTTGCTGCACCCAATGATCCTGATAATGTTAAACTGATGAGCGAATGTGCTGGTGACAAGGTTGACGAAGTATTCATCGGTTCATGTATGACTAATATCGGACATTACCGTGCTGCCGCTAAAATTTTAGAAGGGGCTGGTACTGTTAAAGGGCGTTTATGGATATGCCCACCTACTCGCATGGATGAGCAACAATTACGAGAGGAAGGGATGTATGGTATTTTTGCCGCTTCTGGTGCAAGAACTGAAATGCCGGGGTGTTCTCTATGTATGGGTAATCAAGCCCGTGTGGAAGATAACGCCACTGTTTTCTCTACTTCTACCCGTAACTTTAATAACCGTATGGGTAAAGGTGCAAGGGTGTATCTCGGTAGTGCTGAATTAGCGGCAGTTTGTGCCTTATTAGGTAAAATTCCCACTGTAGAAGAATACTTGGCGATCGTCACTGAAAAAATTGATCCTTTCAAGGGTGATTTATACCGTTATCTTAATTTTAATGAGATTGAGAATTTTGAGGATTTTGGACGAGTAATTCCTGTGGAACAAATGCCAAAAATTGAGGATATTTTAGGTATGCCAGTAGGTGCTAAATAATTAACTTTTGGGTGGGCTAAATGCTCACCTTTAAATTTTACTATGGGAAAAAGTCATTTTAAAAAAGCAATTTTATCTTTAGAAAATCGAATTGCTGAACATCAAGAAAAAATTAGATTAGAATTAGAAAAGGATTATTCAGATTAAGGATTGATAAAACATTGGCAAAAAGAAATTAAAGCTTTTCAAAATGGTATTAAACAGGCAAGAAAAAGATTAGGTAAAAATTAATGCAATTAACTACTAGAAAAATTAACATTAGCAGTTCAACTTTAAATACTTTAATTTTTGAATTAAAAGAAGAATGTCAAAATCTTCTTTCTCTCATCAATCAACTAGAAATTTCTGAATTGAGCGATCGCCAAAAAGGTGAAATTTTATCAGAGTTATTAGTAGCATCTATTCATTTAGATACTCATTGTAATAAAGATTTTCAAGATTTAATTTCTGATGAATTAGAAACTTTACAAGATCAATTGTAGTATGGGAGAAATAGTAAAATAGATAAGTTAATTAATTATCGTACTGCAATTAAAAAAATATTAACAGAACATGATCATCTTGCTAATCGTTCAGCCAAGAAAAAAGATGAAACTTGTTTGTTTTGATGAAACGCATGATTATTATTTATGGATGTCTGTAGATTCGGTTAATCAAAAAAGAATTAATAATACTCATGTTCATATTCGCATTAAAAATGAGAGGGTTTACATTGAGGAAGATTGGACTGAGGAAGGTATTGCTACTCAGTTATTAAGGGAAAGAGTACCTAAAGAGGATATTGTATTAGCTTTTCATGATCCTGAAAGTCATAAATTTACTGAGTTTGCTATTGCTTAAAGTTGCTAGTGATCGCATAATAATTATAGGGGAAGTCTTTTTAGCCATCTTAGATCCTCATGATTATTTTTCAACAAAAAGCTATTTCAATGATATAAGATGCCTAAACTTGACGAGGTTTTTGTGTAGTATTATGATTAAAAAATTCATAACGATGGTTGGTAAAGGAACGGTAAGAGGTCAATCACCTTGGCTTAAAGTTCCAAACTTATTTTGTCTTTATCATGAGCAAAATAAATTTCCTGAAATAACCTATTCTTCTCATGCTCCTTGTATTCTTGAGATTCAGTACAAAGAAAGTGAAATTCAATTAGGAAAAAAGGCTTATTTATATCATTCTTTTGATTATGTAACAAAAAAAATAACAACCGATCATAAAGATAAACATAAAGTAGAAGATAACTTGATTATCAGTGAATTTGTACAACAAAGAAAAACTGAAATCCAATACTTGCTATTGCCTTTTGCTGATATTTTCGTTTTTGATTATCCTAATATTCAAGGATGGTTCATGGAGATGGGAGAGAAACTAGATTTTAAGTGTAAATATGGTCAGCTTTTTTATGAATCTTCAGATATAGATTTAGCAGATAAACAAGAATTACATACATTTTGTAATGAAGATATGTCTTCTTTTATTTAGGATCCTCCAATTTTAAATATTAGCAAGAAAGATAGTTCTGATTTTTTTGTTTGATAGTCGAGTAGAAATAAAATTATTTGATATGTTTAATACGCTTTTTGAATTACCGTTAAGTTCTTCAGTAAGAAAAAATGTATTATCAGCTTCAAGGCAATACCATCAATCGAAAAGTTTTAATATTTTTGATAAAACAGCAAGATTTTTACATTGTGTTTATGCAATAGAAACACTCGTAAATGCAGAAGATCCATCGAGTTCTAGATGTGAAGGATGTGGGCATGGTGATTGTAAAGGATGTGGACAACCAATCTTTTCTGTTTCTAAGAAATTTCGTGCTTTTATTCAAAAATATTCAAATAATTACAACAAAAAGAATGTTAATGAGATATATAAATTAAGATCTTCTATTGTGCATACTGGCAATTATTTTTCTAATTATGAATTTTTTTTATACGATGATGATGATTCAAATAAAAAATATATTCAAAAATATTTGAATGACCGTATTTTTCAAATCACAGATAATATTTTTTCAAATCACAGATAATATTGTAAAAGAAGTAATTAAAAATTATCTATTTTGCAATAGTAGTTTATTCCAAAAAGTAGATGAGAGATTATAGTCTCAATAATTCTAAAATTAATGGGTAAAATTCTTAAGGTTTGATCTCTTTTTGAAGGGAAATTTTGCTACAATCACTTTGTGGTGTAGGTCATTTTTTGAAAATTCTTTGCTTCACTATTTGCTAAAATTAACCTTGATTTTCAAGATTATCATAAGATACTAAACGCCGATTTAATTCTTCTTTTTGAGATTGAGTTAAAGGAATTTGATCAGCATCAACTATAACACTGTTCCAAATATCTTCTATTAATTTAAATTTTTCAGGAATAGTTAAGGGTAAAATTTGTTCGGATAATAGACTATTCATAAATTCAATAGTTTAATTTGATAATCTGAGCTTAGTTTAACTTATTTTTGCTATTATATGTCATTTTGATGTTTGGCGATCGCCTATGGAGTTCAATTTAGATGGCGATCTCCATTATTACTTGGAACAGTCAGGCTAGAAGTATATCCTACATCTTTAAAAATATGGAAGTTCTAACAAAATTATTATTTCACAGAATAAATAAAAGAGTAACCATCAAAGATAGTAGCAATAATATACAATAACTCTAATAAACTATATAATAATTTATATTTTTAAAAGTTATGACTTTTGTGTCCAAAAAACAACTTGTCCAGTTGAGTAAACATCCTATTTGGCTAGAATGTCAGCGTTATTGGCAACTATTATCTGTTTTAGTGCCACAAAATCTTAATACTCGTTATCGAGGCTCATTTTTAGGAGTATATTGGTCCCTATTAAACCCTATTATTATGACAGCTTTATATACAGCTATTTTTGGGGCTCAGTTTGCTTCTTATTACGATGATTCAATTGTTAATTATATGTTAGCGGCTTTCACCGGTTTATTAGTTATTAATTTTTATAGTTCAGCTACTTCTCAAGCATTGACAAGTATTGTGAGTAACGGTGATTTATTAAATAAAATGAAGTTGCCGTTACCCGTTTTTCCTTTGTCGATGATAGCAGCTAATATTTTTCAATTTGTGGTAGGATCATTACCTCTTTTGGTAATAATAACTTTTATTAAGTCTGATTTCAATATATTTCCTATTTTTTTCCTATTAATTCCTTTTTTATCTCTAGTTTTAGTATGTATCGGCATAGGTTTATTTCTTAGTGCTTTATTTGTATTTTTTCGAGATTTAGGTTATTTTTATGAAATCGTTACTTTTATGATGTGGATTACCAGTCCTGTTTTTTATCCTGCTGAAATTGTACCAGACAAAGTAAGACCTTTTTTAAACTTAAATCCTTTAGTACAGATTATTGAAAGTATTAGAACTATTAGTTTACAAGGTAGTTTACCCAGTTTTTCTTATATTATTAATGGTTTTGTCAGTGGAATAATTTTAGTATTTTTAGGTTGGTTATTTTTTAGAAAAGTTCAAGCTGATTTTATGGATTTACTTTAAAATGTTTGATTCTAATTAGATATAGCAATATAAAAATTTTGTTGGGTTTCGTGACTAAACTCAACTTACAATAATTAAGCTGTTTAGTGTATAACAATTAACGTTAATAAAATATTGTATTTATCGGTAAATTGAGGAAGTGAATGGAAGTAATTAGATTAGATAATGTGTCTTTATGGCGTCGCACTCAAGAAGAGTTTTCTTATGATTTAAAAAAAACTGTTTTTTCTTTTTTACAAGGGAAATACCGCCAACCTGCTAAAAAACAAGTTTTAAAAGAAATTGATTTAGTAATTGAAAGAGGCGAAAAGATTGGTATTATTGGTGCTAATGGTGCGGGTAAATCTACTCTTTTAAAAGTTATTTGTGGCATTTTAGAACCTAGCTCGGGCAAGATTAGGGTAAAAGGTAATATTGCTCCTTTAATTGAGTTGGGGGCTGGTTTTAACGTTGATATGACCGTTTCTGATAATATTGTTACTTATGGTGTTCTCTTGGGCTATGCTAAAAAAGAAATGAAAAATCGACTTCATAATATTCTGGATTTTGCTGAATTGGAAGATTATGCTGATGTGCCTGTAAAGGCTTTATCTTCAGGGATGAAGGCCAGGTTAGGTTTTGCTGTTGCTACGGATGTTGAACCTGATATTTTAATTTTAGATGAGGTTTTATCTGTTGGAGATGCTAAATTTAAAAAAAAATCTCAAGAAAGAATTCAGAATTTATGGGATCATAGTTCTACTATTCTTTTTGTCTCTCATAGTTTAGAATATGTTAAGGATTTGTGTGATCGATGTTTATGGTTAGATCACGGTAAAGTTATTTTTTATGGTGATACTGATGAGGCGATCGCCAATTATATGGAAATGGTTGAGGGTTAAAGTTATATTATTAATCCCAAATTAAGTTAATTTATTTTATTGTTATGAAAATTTTAATTACTGGTGGTGCTGGTTATATTGGTTCAGTTTTGACTCCTATTTTACTGGCAAAAGGTTATGAAGTAACGGTTATAGATAATTTTATGTTTCGCCAAAATTCTTTGGCTGATTGTTGTCAATACGAAACTTTTAACGTAGTTAGAGGCGATTGTCGTGATGAAAACACCATGAAGGATTTGGTAAAGTGGGCAGACGTGATTATTCCTTTGGCTGCTTTAGTTGGTGCGCCTTTGTGTAGCCGAGATAAAATTGCCACTACTACTACTAATCTTGATGCTATTAAAATGTTATGTAGTATGGCCAGTAAGGAGCAAAGATTTTTAGTGCCTATTACTAATAGTGGTTATGGTGTTGGGGAAGCTGGAAAGTTTTGCACGGAGGAAAGCCCTTTAAATCCGATTTCTGCTTATGGGGTTACTAAAGTTGAGGCAGAAAAAGCTATTTTAGAACGAGAAAATAGTATTTCTTTTCGTTTGGCTACGGTTTTTGGTATGTCTCCTCGCATGAGGGTAGATTTGTTAGTTAATGATTTTGTCTATCGTGCAGTTTACGATCGCACAACGGTAATTTTTGAAGGCCATTTTAAACGTAATTATATTCATATTCGTGATGTTGTTAAGGTGTTTTTACACGGTATAGATAATTTTGATACTATGAAGGGTAAGCCTTATAATGTAGGTTTGGAAGATGCTAACTTGTCTAAATTAGAACTTTGTGCAGAAATTAAAAAATATTTACCTAATTTTGTTTATATGGAAGCCCCTATTGGAGAAGATCCTGATAAAAGAGATTATATTGTATCAAATGCCCGTATTTTAAGCACTGGTTACACTCCTGATTGGAGTTTGGGTAGAGGTATTCAAGAATTAATTAAGGGTTATACTATCTTTCGTAATACCATTTACTCTAATATTTAGTTTTACTTATAAAAACCTTTACGACACTAACCTTGAACTAAAGTTTGCGGCTAAAAGCTAAAGTCAGCTAAAGTTGACTAAACAGGATTTCAATCAGTTTGATTGGTATTTTTATAGATAAGAAATACAATTAAATATATTAAAATATAACCCGTTACAAGTCTATACTCTTATTCCCCCTTTTTAAGGGGGTTAGGGGGATAAAATTAACTTCCTCTTTTAATTTCAGTGAAAATTTCCTCTAATATTTCCGTCGCCCCTTGCTCACGCAATTTTCGAGCCAGAGTAATTCCTAAATTAACCGCCTCACTTCTATCACCCTCAACTTTATCCTTAATCATTTTTTGACCATCTAAACTAGATACCATCCCAATTAAAGTTAAAACATCACCCTCAACGCTAGTGTTAACACCAATCGGCACTTGACAACCCCCTTCTAAAGCCCGTAAAAATGATCTTTCCGCAAAAGTTCTATCTCTACTTTCCGAATGTTCGATCACTTTTAATAAATTTAAAACTTCTGTATCACCCTCTCTACATTCTATACCTAATGCTCCTTGTCCTACCGCATGAAGAGAAATCTCAGGAGAAATAATTTGATGAAGGCGATCGCCAAAATTTAAACGCTCCAAACCAGCCGCTGCCAAAATAATAGCATCATACTCACCACTATCTAATTTTTGTAACCTAGTATTAACATTACCTCTGACATCCTTAAAACTTAAATGAGGAAAATGATGACGTAATTGAGCCAGTCGTCTCAAAGAAGAAGTACCAATTACCGAACCTTCTGGCAAAGTTTCTAACAACTTATCTCGATGTTTTTCATGAACAACTAAAGCATCAGCAGGATTAACTCTTTCGGTGACACATCCAAGCATCAAACCATCTGGTAAATTAGTCGGTAAATCCTTAAGAGAATGAACAGCAAAATCAAGCTCTTTATTTAGCATTCCCGACTCTAACTCTTGGGTGAATAAACCTTTATCGCCAATTTTTGCTAAAGCTACATCAAGGATATTATCTCCCTTGGTGCTCATTTTTTCCACCGCAAAATTAACCTCAGGAAAATGTTGTTCTAATTCTTTT
Source organism: uncultured bacterium (assembly GCA_964634505.1). Classification (GTDB taxonomy): domain Bacteria; phylum Cyanobacteriota; class Cyanobacteriia; order Cyanobacteriales; family Cyanobacteriaceae; genus CAZWLZ01. The sequence goes on from CAZWLZ010000046.1 coordinate 7,934, forward strand.
TTTACCCAATAAGTTTGTACTAAAGCTAATTGACTTTTACGAGTGCCAATAGTAATAGTACGATTATTTTCAAGAGATGATGTCATTTTATTAGTTATCAGTTATTTCAAATATTAATTATCAACTATTAATTACCAACTATCAACTGTTAATTATTATTCAGCAGCTACTAACTCAGTTTCATTTTGAGTAACTTCTTCTGTACTACCACGAGTACGACGGCGAGTTATAGTATTAAATAACATTTTGCCTACCGCCATAATCAAATTGCCTTCTAAATCTCTGAATAAATTCATATTCATGCCAAAAGCGTTATTCCCTTCAGCTACGATTCTGTTAGCCATTTCTAAATCAATAGGTAAATTATTTAAAACATGACGATAATTATCTTTAAATTCTTTGTCATCAGAAATATCCTTAAACTCATAAAAAGCAGTTCCTTTTTCCTCTAAATTCATGCCTTTTTGAGCAATTTTTTTTAGAATTTGTCCTCCAGAAAGATCACCCAAATAACGAGTATAAGAATGAGCAATTAACAATTCAGGCTCATTATTAGCAATTTCATGGATTCTATTAACATAAGCCTCACCAGCTGGAGACATTTTTATTTCATTACGCCAATTAGCACCATAATAATACTGTAAATCTTCTTCTAAACTTTCTTTTCTATTTAATTCTTCAAAATAAATTTTACCCACAATAGGATGATCTTTTAAACGAATCATTTCTTCTTCAATGGCGGAATAGACGAAATAAAGATTAGTTACTAATTTACGATAAGAACTTTTTTCTACGACTCCTTTAAGAAAACACTTGATAAAACCTACATTTTCTGCCATAGTGTGAGATTTTTTTGTACCTTCTCGTAACATGGTTGCTAAATTAACAGTCATAATTGATTATTTTTCCTTTTATTAATTAATTGAATTTGAAAATTTTATTAATGAAATTTATTCTTAGTTTTTTAGCTTAAACTGAATCAAGATCAATTTTTATTAAGATTTTTTAAGAACTATTTTATTTTGATAAAATTAGCTCAACGGAAAGTTTTTTTTGCTAAAAAAGAGTAACTTGATAAGGTATTTAAACTCCTTGTTTTTGTTGTAAAAGTTATGGCGACAGTTGTATCATTTTAAGGGATAAAGCATTTTTTCAATTGATGTGGTTTGCCCTATGGTGAGAGATGTGGGCTTCTTCAAACAGTATTTTAATTTAATTATTTCCAATCATTTAATTCTCTTTGTATTCCATATTGAAAACTTTTAGATATTAAAATTATTTCTATATTATTATCTTGATTATTGACATTTTTATAAGCATAAATTAAACTATTATCAAAATTGGATTTACCTAAAAGTAATTCATACTTTTCTTGATTTTTTAGGGTAATTATTATTTTTCCGATAGGTTTATCTAAGCCATAATCTATTAATTTATCTTTAGTTATCGTAAAATTTTCCTTAATTTTAGACTCTACTAATAAATTAATTAAAAATGATAAACTAGCATCATTTGCTTTAACTTTTTCAGGCTTAATCATTTGCCAAGATTCTATTTTCGAGTCTATTTTTTCAAACTCAAAAGTTTTATTTTGACTTTCTATGATCAGATTTTGTAAATCATTTTTCGTAAAATTAAAAAGGGGAATTGTCAAATTTTCTGATGAATTTTCAACTTGATTTTCATCAGTCTTTTTTTTTGTTTCTGTGATGAAAATAAATGTTCCTAATCCTAATGCTAAAATAATTAAAATAATAGTTGTTTTTTGTAATTTCATAAATTTGAAGCTAGATTTTTAAATCTGGAAGTGACTTTTAATAAAAAAAGATAATATTTAATAGGATATAGACATTAGGCTATTGAAATTCAATTTGAGAGTGGGAGGTTATTTAGGTGGTTTCGTTATTTTCTTTTATGGTAAAAGAGATTTAATGAGTCTAATTCTTTATCTATTAGTCTATATAGAGTTAACCATTGTCAAAGTTATCAACATCTTCTCATAATTATATATATTAAGCTCCCAAATAGTTTCTATAAATAGATTCTAATTGATCAATAATTTTTTCCCAATCGTATTTTTCTTCTACTTGCTGACGGTTATATTTTCCCATTTCTGTTTGCAATGTTTCTGACATCAAAATCTTTAGTAACCCATTGGCTAAAGCATTCACATCTTTTGGCTTAACTTTGATGCCTCCTTTCTCATCAATTAAATAGCCTAAACCTCCCGTATTCGTGGCTACTATCGGTTTGCCACAAGCCATGGCTTCAATGGCACTAATACCAAAGGGTTCGCCATAAGATGGTAAGCAATATACGGTACAATTATTCATTATGGTGGGAATATCCTCTCTTTTGATCATTCCTAATAATTCAATTTGATTTTTACTGGACATTTCTTTTATTTTATTAATAATTGCTTCTTCTTGTTCTCCTTTTCCTGCTATTTTTAGTTGACAATTTGGTAATTTTGTGTTAATAATTTCAAAGGCTTCTAATAAAGTAAAGATTCCTTTTCTTTGAGTTAAACTAGCTAAATATAAAATTGTTAAAGATTGTTGATTTTTATTTTCTTGAGGAGCAAAATGCTTTAAATCTATGCCATAGGGAATACAATAAGTTTTTTGTTTTACTTCTTCATAATTATAAATTCTTGATTTGGCGGCTAAAGTTGATAATAATAAAGCAGATGCTTTTTTTTGTTGATGGCGATCGCCAAATTCGAGCAAAGGATTAGTTAAATTTAAAATAATTTTACCAAAACTAAATTTTTTAATTGATTGAGAGGCGTTAATTTCATCCCAACCCGGTACAAATAAACCTAAAATAATTGGTAAATCAGTATTGGTTAGTAAACAACTTTTTCCCCTACTTACGGGATTTAATTGATGTATCAAATCTAATGGATATTTGCTTTTAACTTGATCAAAAATACGTTTGACACCAATCATGTATTCTAATGGTTGCAAAGTAGAAATAGGCGTTAGTCGTTTGACAGGATATAAATGTATATTGGAAGAAATTTCCCCTTCCATATCCATATTGGCGATCGCCACATGAAGAATATGACCACGATTAGCTAACCTTTTAATAAACTCAAAAGCTACTAAACCATCACCATGTAATTTATGATTAGTAAGACATTCTGAAGAGTGAGAAATAAAAATATTGACCATAAATTTTATTAAGAAGAAACTATAAATTAGTTGATAAATTATAAATTACTAATGTTAAAAAAAACCTTAGAAATTGACCTATTATTATCTTGCTGTAATCCTTTAGAAACGATTGAAATTCAGGATAAAATTAATCATTTATTAGCACAAAAAATTGATTGGGATATTTTATTAAACTTAGCAAAAAATCATGGAGTAATTTGTATTTTAGCTAAAAAATTAAAGGAAATAAAATCTTCAACAATCCCCCCTAATATTATCAGTTTTTTAAACTTTAAATATGTAGAAAATACTCATAAAAATCTTAAATTTAAAGGAGAATTATTAAGACTAATTAAATTATTTAATCAACATCAAATTTCAGTGATTAATTTTAAAGGAATAGTATTAGCAGAATTAACTTATCATAATTTAGGCATAAGAGAATTTGAAGATTTAGACTTATTAATTAAGCAAGAAAATTTAATTATTGCTGATGATTTATTAAAAAAAGAAGGTTATTTACCTCAAGTAGAATTAAATGATCAAGAACTAAATATTTACCAAAAATTAAGATCAGAATTTATTTATTGGCACCCAAAAAAAGATATTACTATTGATTTACATTGGAGATTATTACCTCGATATTTTTCCTTTTCAGATTCAGTTAATTTAATAGAAAAAAATCAACAAAAAGTATTCTTAAATAATCATGAAATTTTAACTTTCAATAATGAAATAAATCTTTTATTTTTATGTTCTCATGGTGCAAAACATGACTGGTTATATCTGTGTTGGATCGTTGATTTAGCTACTTATATTGAGGAAAATAAAAATTTAGATTGGGATAAAATTATTAATAATAATGATGAAATTGCTACTTATAAAATGATATTAATAGGCTTAAATTTAGTTAACGAATTATTTAATATTCAATTACCTAAAAACATTATTCAATTAATAGAAAAAAACAAAAAAATTAAAGAATTATCTAATAAAATAAAAAGGAATTTATTTACAGAAAAAGAAATTAAAAAAGGTTATATTATCCCCGCAATTTATTTAGAAACTTTTGATAATTATCGAGATAAAATTTGGTTTTGGATTGATACCATAATGACTCCCACGGTATTAGAATTAAAATTAATTTCTCTGCCTAAAAGTTTATTTATTTTGTATTATCCTTTACGTTTAATTCGATTAATTTATAAGTATAGCAATGCTCAAGACAATTAGGACATTCTATGATAAAATTCAAAAATGAAATCCTTACTTTGAATGGTTTATAAAATTTGGAGATGTCCTAAAAGTAATGACCACTGCTATATCTTTTGCCACTAAAAAATTAAGTTATTTAATTAAGCATCTTGCGAAAATGAGATTGCTAGAAACGTCTTTTCCATTCTGCTAAACAATCTATTATCACTAAAAAATATGCCTATAGCTAAATTTTAAATTTAATGAAATCAGGAAAAAAGAAGAAGCTCTTATTAATCTTAAAGAAGCTACTGAATTATAGAACCTATTTGGTATCTTATCTGAAGTCATTATCCAGTCTGTATTATAGTAAATTGTGAAAATTAAACTCTAACACTTATTTCATAAGGTTTCCAAAATAGATCCTAAATGGGTTCTATAATTTAGAGGAGTTTCCACTTCCTAAAACCTCTTCACGTTTATTAACGACTTTTGAGGTGGTTAATGCCTAAATTAATTTTCACTTTTTACCCAACCTACTTTATTTTTATTATGTTTTGAGGGCGATCACTTTTTATAACTAGAGATATAATTTAATAAATTTGATTTTTTATGACGTTAATTATGGCATCAGTAGAACAAATAATTACAGACGCTTTAGCATTACCCAATCCATCCAAAGTGATACTCATCAAAAAATTAGTGGAAAGTTTAGAATTTGATTTTGATGAAAATGTGGAAAAAGCCTGGATAGAAGGAGCAGATAAACGCAAACAAGAAATTAAAGAAGGTATCGTAAAACCCATAGCAGGAGAAGAAGCCTTAGCACAAGTTAGAAATATACTTAAATAACTCAATGAAATATGTTTTTCATCCCTTAGCTTTTTTGTTTTACTTGGCGATCGCCGATCTGTAGTCTTTACTCATTCTGAGTATGTAAATGAAGCCTCTGGTAAAAAAGAGACAATCAAGATGGTTATGATAGGATAAAAAATTAAAAATCTCACCAAAAAATGAAAGTTTTACACGTTATTCCTTCCATTAGTCCGAATTTAGGAGGTCCTTCTCAAGTTGTGATTAATGAAGTTAAATATTTACGAAAATGTGGTATTGATGCAGAAATTGTTACTACCAATGATGATGAAAAAAATGTTTTAGATGTACCCTTAAATCAAAAGATTAATTATCAAGAAGTACCTATTTATTTTTTGCCTCGTTTTAATCCTAGAATGAAAGAATTTATTTTCTCTTCTGCTATTACTAATTGGTTATGGCAAAACAGTAATAATTACGATTTAATTAATACTCATTATTTATTCTCTTATCCTTCTACTTGTGCTGGGGCGATCGCCAGAATAAAAAAAATACCTTATGTAGTTAGAACTATTGGACAGCTTACTCCTTGGGCATTACAACAAAGTAAAATTAAAAAACAAATTTATTCTTTTTTAATTGAAAAAAATAATTTGAATAAAGCAAATGCGATTCATTGTACCTCCCCACAAGAGGCTGAAGATGTCAAAAATTTTGGCATTAAAACTCCTACTTTTATCTTACCTTTAGGCATGAATTTTTCTATAAAAATTGTTGATGCTAAATCAAAATTAAGAGAAAAATATAATATTTTAAATCATCAAAAAATTATTTTATTTCTATCAAGATTACACTATAAAAAACGACCAGATTTATTAATAGATAGTTTAAAAAATACTAAACAACAAAGAGATGATTTTTTCTTAATTTTAGCAGGATCAGGTGAACTAGAATATATCAACTTTTTAAAAGATAAAATAACTCAACATAATTTAAGTAAAAATGTAATTTTTACAGGTTTTGTAGAAGGTGACTTAAAAAATTTATTATTACAAGGATCGGATATGTTTGTATTACCTTCCTTTTCTGAAAACTTTGGTTTGGCGATCGCCGAAGCAATGGCCGCTGAGTGTCCGGTAATCGTAACCAAAGGGATTCAAATTACAGATCAAATTATTGAATATCAAGCAGGATTAATGAGTGAAGATAATGAAGAAAGTCTAACAAAAACGATCTCAACCTTATTAGATTCAGATATATTAAGGCAAAAATTAGGAGAAAATGGCAAAAAATTAGTTCAAGAAAAATATTCTTGGCAAGTAATCGCTGAAAAATTATCTATTATATATAAGTCGATTATTGATCAACAAGACTAAATTTAACCAAAGAAAACAACGTAACAAAGATTGTAATAAATAATTATCAAAAGATTAATACAAAAATTGATCACAAAAAAAATTTTTATGATAGTATATGAGAACTAAGAAAATTTTGTTTTTTAAGTATAAATACTTGCAAAAAAAACAAAACTAACTTAGAATAACTTTAAAGGTATTTTTTATAAAACTTCTCCTTTTTCGGAGTAAGATGTAAAAAGAACAAAATAAAATTGTGTGAGGATAATCAAAAATATGTCTAAATTATTACAAAATTGCTTAAAAGCAACTCCTTTATTATTAGCTACTGTTTTATTAACAAATGGTTTTGTTAATGTAAAAACAGCATTTGCAAATGAAGTTGACGGAAACGTTGACTCCGTATTAGAAGGAATTAACAATTATGAATCGGATACTTCTAATGACCAAGTAACCTCAGTATCTCAATTGAGAGATGTATCCCCCCGTGAAGGAAAGGACTTGATTTTCGGTACAATGAACGAAGATATTAATAAAAGGAATATTGTAGAAAAGTGAAAGTTTTAGTTGTGGGAAACGGTGGTAGAGAACACGCTTTGGCATGGAAGTTATTACAAAGCAATACCGTTGAAAAAGTGTTTTGTACTCCCGGTAATGGTGGTACAGCAGTTTTAAATAATTGTGAAAATATAGAGATTGCAGTAGATGATTTTGAAAGTATTTTAAAGCTAATTAAAGAAAAAGAGATTAACTTGGTCATAGTAGGACCAGAATTACCTTTATCCCTAGGAATTACCAATTATTTACAAAATCATCATATTAAAGTATTTGGACCCAATCAAGCAGGTGCAACTATCGAGGCAAGTAAATCTTGGGCAAAAGATTTAATGATTACTGGGGGTATTCCTACCGCTAAATCTGGCACTTTTACTGACATACAATCAGCAAAAAATTATATTCTTCAAGAAGGTACACCTATTGTCGTGAAAGCCGATGGTTTAGCTGCG
>CAZWLZ010000047.1:0-15327 GCA_964634505.1 uncultured bacterium
CTTAATTTTGTATCTAAAATAGAAAGACTATCTTAGATATTTTATTCATTTTACTAAAAAAAATGGTTTGATCTTCCTTATTTAATTACTCTACCGTAACGGATTTAGCCAAATTACGAGGTTGATCTACATCTAAACCACGCAAAGAAGCAATATAGTAAGATAGCAATTGTAAAGGAATTAAAGCCAAAATAGGAGATAATAACTCCTCCGTTTCAGGCACGTGAAATAAATCACTAAAAATATCATCTTGATAATTTTGAGGCAAAATACCAATTAAACGGGCATCTCTTGCCTTAGCTTCTTGGGCATTAGAAATTACTTTTTCATATACACTACCCGGCATGGCGATCGCCACAACTGGCACATGATTATCAAGTAAAGCAATAGGGCCATGTTTCATCTCTCCAGCAGGATAGCCTTCCGCATGAATATAACTAACTTCTTTTAACTTTAAAGCACCCTCTAAGGCGATCGGAAAATTAATACCCCGACCAATAAAAATAAAATCTTTGGTATCAGAAAACTGATGAGCCAACTCCTCTATTTTCTTTTCTTGAGAATCTAAAATTTGCTCAATTTGAGTTGGTAATTGCCATAAACCTGTTAAAATAGCTTCTAATCGTTTCGATTCAATGGTTTTACGTCTCCAAGCCAAATCTAAAGCAAGAAGATAAAAAGCAATCACCTGTGCCACAAAAGTTTTAGTAGCGGCAACCCCAATTTCAATACCAGCATAAGTATTAATAATATTATCAACAATAGTAGCTAAAGTACTTTCAGGCCGATTAGTAATACCTAAAAGACGAGGACGAAATTCCTTACTTAAAACACAACGGCGTAATTTTTCCATCTCCAAAGCCGCCAAAGTATCAGCAGTTTCCCCCGACTGAGTAACCCCAATAGTTAAAGTATTTTGAGTAATAGGGGGAGGAGAATAACGAAATTCAGAAGCATATTGTACAGCTGTGGGAATTTGGGCTAATTGTTCTAATAAGTACTTACCAATAAGACTTGCGTGCCAAGACGTACCACAGGCAACGATTTGAATATGTTGTAAATTATCTAATAATTGATCCGAAAGTTCTAAATTAAAAGGATTTTCAGCCAAATTACTCTGGGCATTCCAATTAGAATTAATATAAGCCTCCAAAGAAGTACGTACTACACTAGGTTGCTCATGTATTTCCTTAAGCATAAAATGACGGAAACCTTGCTTTTCAACAGTGACATGATTCCAATCAAGAATACGAGGAGTTTTTCTTAAACGTTTACCTTGAAAATCATAAACTTCAACACCCAAAGGAGTTAAACGAGCAATTTCACCATTTTCTAAAGATAATACTGCATTAGTATGAGAAACGATCGCCGTTACATCAGAAGCACAAAAAAATTCACCTTGCCCAAAACCAATAATTAAAGGTGCTTGTTGTCTAGCCACAATCAACTCATCGGGATAATCGGCACACAAAACAGCTAAAGCAAAAGCACCCTTAAAATACTCAATAGATTTAATGACAGCCGTTAAAAAAGCATCGGGTATATCGTCACTTTGAGAAGAGAGATTATGGGCAATTAAATGAGGAATAACTTCCGTATCAGTATCAGAAACAAATTTATATCCTTTTGATTGTAAATCCGTTTTTAATTCTTGATAATTTTCAATAATCCCATTTTGCACTACCGCCACCTGTTGCCTCTGATCAAAATGAGGATGAGCATTATATTCTTCAGGTTTACCATGAGTTGCCCAACGAGTATGACCAATCCCTATTGTAGCTGGATTTGATTGTTTTTCGAGCTTAGAGAGTAAGTTACAAAGTTTTCCTTTTGCTTTAACCAAATTTAACGTATCCTCAAAAATAGTGGCTATTCCTGCTGAATCATAACCTCTATATTCAAGTTTTGCCAAACCACCCATTAAAATATCTGTTGCTGATTGTGTTCCAATATAGCCAACTATTCCACACATATTTAAGTTCCCAATAGTCAATTTAATTTTCTTATCTTAACAATAAATCATCAAAGTCTCAAATAAGGTATTAGATAATAGGGAATGAGTAATAGGGAATAGGGAATAGGTTTAAGAAGTTATTAGGGATTAGGTTTAGATATTTTTAGTTATGTAGTACTAAACGAGTTTATTAGGAAATTTTCCTTGAACACGAGAAGAAAAAGATGAATCTTCTTTCTTGTTATAACTGTTATACTCGCTTTAAATTACTTTTATTCTCTATTTTATTATTGTCAATTATTTAATTATGTCCAAGAAAAACAATAAACCATTTAAAATGCCCTCTTGGCCTGATATATTGTTAGGAATTTCAGCAATATTATTATTAAGTTATGCCTTAATACCCTTATTACCTGATAACATTAAAACTCGTTTTTTTGGGAATCCCCAAGTTAATATTACCAGAGTACCTTATAGTTTATTTATTCAACAAATAGAAAAAGGTCAGGTAAAAGCGGCTCAATTAGGCGAAAAACAAATTGTCTATCAAGTCAAAGGCGAAAATGGACAACCAGATCAACTATTAGCAACTACTCCAATTTTCGATTTAACTTTACCCCAACGATTACAACAAAAAGGAGTTGAATTTGGAGCTCCTACACCGCAAAAACAAAATCCCTTATTAGGAACAATTTTTAATTGGGTTATACCTCCTCTTATTTTCGTTTTAGTTTTTCAATTTTTTCTTAATCGTAATAATAAATCCAATTTGAATTTTGGTAAAAGTAAAGCTAAAGCCTATTCTTTAGGGGAATCTGAGCAAATTACTTTTGCTGATGTGGCAGGAGTAGAAGAAGCTAAAACTGAATTAGCTGAAATTGTGGAATTTCTGAAAAATCCAGATCGATTTGCTAAAATTGGGGCTCATATTCCTAAAGGTGTTTTATTAATAGGCCCTCCTGGTACAGGTAAAACTTTATTAGCTAAAGCGGTGGCAGGAGAAGCAGATGTTAGTTTTTATAGTATTTCTGCTTCTGAATTTGTAGAAATGTTCGTCGGCACCGGTGCGGCAAGGGTTAGAGACTTATTTAAACAAGCTAAAAAAGAAGCTCCTTGTATCGTTTTTATTGATGAATTAGATGCCATTGGTAAATCTCGTAGTAGTGGAGGCGGTTTTCAAAGTGGTAGTAATGATGAGAGAGAACAAACTCTTAATCAATTATTAACTGAAATGGATGGTTTTTCGGCTGGAAATGCTACTGTTATCGTTTTAGCTGCTACTAATCGCCCCGAAGCCTTAGACTCTGCTTTATTACGCCCTGGTAGATTCGATCGCCAAGTTTTAGTCGATCGCCCTGATGTGGCTGGAAGATTACAAATTTTAACCATTTATGCTGATAAAATTCAAAAAGTTGATGATTTAGATTTAATGGAGATCGCCACTCGTACTCCCGGATTTGCAGGAGCTGATTTAGCCAATTTAGTTAATGAAGCTGCCTTATTAGCCGCTAGAAATCAGAGAGAAAAAGTCGAACAAAAAGATTTTTATGAAGCTATAGAAAGGGTTATCGCTGGTTTAGAAAAAAAAAGTCGAGTTTTAAGCGAAAAGGAAAAGAAAATCGTAGCTTATCACGAAGTCGGTCACGCAATTATCGGTGCAGTAATGCCGGGGGGAGGCAAAGTAACCAAAATATCCATCGTACCTAGGGGAATAGGTGCTTTAGGTTATACTCTTAAAATGCCTACAGAAGATCGTTTTTTAATGGATGAAGAAGAATTTAAAGAACAAATAGCCATGTTATTGGGCGGAAGAGCAGCTGAAGAATTAATTTTTAAAAAAGTAACCAACGGTGCATCAGATGACTTACAACGAGCTACCAGTCTAGCGGAAAAAATGGTTATTACTTATGGCATGAGTAAAATTTTAGGCCCTTTAGCATTTGATCAAGGCAAACAATCTAATTTTTTAGGAAATAAGGATAACTTACGCCGTTTTGTCAGCAACGAAACCGCCTTGGCGATCGACAAAGAAATTAAAGAAATTGTAGAAAAATGTTATAGACAAGCCCTAGAAATTTTGATCAAAAATATGAACATCTTAGAAGAAATTGCTCAACAAATATTATTAACCGAAGTGATCGAAGGAGAAGAATTAGATAAATTACTTAATGAAGTTAAGAATATATGATAGATTTAATAATATGTACTTAGAAACTCGAATTTTCTCAAAATCATTAGACATAAATAATTAATGTTTACAAAACAAGTAACGGACTCACCCGTATATAAATGGTTTAACGATCGCCTCGAAATTGAGGCAATTTCCGATGATATTAGCAGCAAATATGTTCCCCCCCATGTAAATATTTTCTATTGCTTAGGGGGCATAACTTTAACCTGTTTTCTAATCCAATTTGCCACTGGCTTTGCCATGACATTTTATTACAAACCCACCGTAACAGAGGCCTTTACTTCCGTTCAATTCTTAATGAATGAAGTTAACTTCGGTTGGTTAATTCGTTCAGTTCATCGTTGGTCAGCTAGTATGATGGTATTAATGTTAATCCTTCATGTATTCCGAGTTTACTTAACAGGCGGTTTCAAAAAACCTCGTGAATTAACTTGGATAGTTGGCGTAACCATGGCTGTATTAACCGTTTCCTTCGGTGTTACAGGTTATTCCTTACCTTGGGATCAAGTAGGCTACTGGGCGGTAAAAATCGTTTCTGGTGTACCTGCAGCCATTCCCGTAGTAGGGGATCAAATGGTAGAACTATTAAGAGGTGGTGCTAGTGTTGGACAAGCAACTCTTACTCGTTTTTACACCATTCATACCTTTGTATTACCTTGGTTAATGGCAGTGTTTATGTTATTACACTTCTTATTAATTCGTAAACAAGGAATTTCAGGTCCCTTATAAATTCAAACTCATAAACCCCCTTTTGTAGGGCTTGGCTGTTTCACACTAAGTCGGCAAAAAAGGTTGGGTATTAGGGTATTAGGTTATTGGGGGGTTTTCCTTCCACCAGATTTTAAGTAATAATAAAAATCTTGAAATAATCAGTTTTTGATGATAAATTATCAAAATTTATTACTTATTCATCATTACTTCTGAACTTTATCCCAACCAGAAATTTTAGAATGAAACAGATATCCCTTTTCTAGGGGGATAAGAGATTAGATTTTTTGGGAAACTAAGCGATTTTAAGATTATCGCAAGAAGTCTAATTTTTGAATTAAAACTAGGATAAAATAAATTAACAGTTAAATTTTCATTAATTGAATTTTAAATCAAGGAGACAACTAATAATTATGTCCAACTCCGTTTCTCAATTAACCAAACAACCCGATCTCAATGATCCCAAATTAAGAGCGAAACTTGCTCAAAATATGGGTCATAACTATTATGGTGAAATTGCTTGGCCTAATGATATTCTTTATATGTTCCCTATTTGTATGTTGGGAACATTAGGTTTAGTAGTAGGTTTAGCCGTGCTTGATCCTTCTATGATAGGCGAACCTGCCGATCCTTTTGCTACCCCTTTAGAAATCTTACCCGAATGGTATTTATATCCTGTATTTCAAATCTTAAGAGTTTTACCTAACAAATTATTAGGAATTGCTTGTCAGGGTGCGATTCCATTAGGTTTAATGTTAGTGCCTTTTATTGAAAGTGTCAATAAATTCCAAAATCCCTTCCGTCGTCCGATCGCCATGACGGTATTTTTATTTGGAACTTTAGTAACCCTTTGGTTAGGTGCTGGTTCAGTATTTCCTATTGATAAATCCTTAACTTTGGGTTTATTTTAATTCGATTAATTAGGGGTTAACACCCCTTTTTTTGTCAAAATTTTTACTTTATTTTGATAACCAATGAAACATACCATAAAATTGACTTCAACATCTATCAGTAAAGCAAAAACTGATAATATTCTTAATTGGTTAAGAAATTACGCTACAAAAAGAATTAATTCCCGTTTAATGGATGAAAGACGCTGTATTCCACCTTATATAATGATGGACTTAGGTAATAAAGGTATTTTGGGAATGCAAATAGAAGAGAAATATGGCGGACTTGCCCTAACATATCAAGATACCATTAGAATATTAGAACAACTTGCGGCGATCGATCTAAGTTTAGCTACAATCATTTTTTTGAATAACAGTAACGGTATTCGCCCAATTCAATTTTATGCAAAAGAATCAATCAGAGAGCATTTTTTACCCCTTTTAGCAACGGGAAGACAATTAGCTTCCTTTGGTTTAACCGAACCTTTAGCGGGGGCAAATATAGCTGGAATTAAATCAGAAGGCATCCCCCAACCAGAAGGAGGTTGGAAAATTAACGGTTTTAAAAGATGGAATGCTTCCGCTTGGAGTAGTGTTATTAGTGTTTTCGTTCGTTTAAAAGATGACAATAATAAATTAGGAGGAATTACAGGTTTTGTTATTCCTCAAGATAGCCAAGGAGTAACCATTGGCGAAGAAGTTTTAACTATGGGAGTGCGTAGCATTATTCAAAATGGTATTTATTTTGATGATGTTTCTGTCACTGATGATCAAATTTTAGGAGATTTAGGGAAAGGAATCGATATTATTGATGATACTTTTATTGTAGGCAGACTTTTTACTGCCGTTGTGGCTTTAGGTACAATGAAACGTTGTAGTCAATTAATGTTACGTTATGCTACAAGACGAGAAGTTTCTACTGGTTTATTATTAAATAATCCTTTAACCATAAGTATTTTAAGTGATTTAACTATTAAAATTAGTGTTATCGACATTTTAATTAAATTTTGTGCAGAAATTTTAGATAACGAATCAACCTTACCAATGGAAGTAAGTATGACAGCAAAAGTTGTAGCTAGTGAAAGTTGTACTCAATGTGCTAACGATTTAATGCAGTTATTAGGGGGTAGAGGTTATATGGAAAACAATATCGCACCCCAAATATTAAGAGATGCAAAACTGTTAACAGTAGGAGAAGGACCTAATGAAAGTTTAATATTATATATTGGTAGAAGTGCTAGTTATAGTGATAATCTTGATCAGTTTTTACGTCACCAATGGCAACAAGATATATTAGCAAATACTCTTCAAGATACGATTACAACTATTAAAAATCATTATTCAAAAAGTAATCTTTTTAATAATCATATCCCAACTCTTAATACTTATACTTATTTTATGGTGGGTAAAGTAACCATAGCTTTAATTTTATATAGTTGCGTTAATTATGCCTATTCCCTCCAACCATCTACAGAATTGGAAAGAGTATTAAATTGGGGTCAAATAAATTTCAATGATACCGTTAACTTTGCTTTAAATCAAACTACAAAACAATCATTTTTATTCCCAAATCAAATAACAGAAATTATTAATAGTTATCAAAATTCTATTGCCGATATAGAACAAACTTTAGCAGGAATTGAGGAAAATATTGATCCTTTATTAGCTAAAAATTTTCAACCTACAAATAACATTAAATCTAAATTACCCGGAAATATTGATCTAAGCAAAATTAATCTTAATCAAGTTCAAATTAATAATTTATCAGCAGAAGAAAAACGTCAACTTTTAAGTAAATTACTCAAAAATACTTAACTTATATCACCTTCATTTCAATCTTTATAAGAAATACCTATTCCCATTTATTTCTTTTACACAACTTCCGTTAACAATTTAAAATCACCTTAAATTCCCTAATTATAATCATAATTTGCTATTATGAAAAAATTTACCCTTCGTAAACTTCTCAAATAATGCAAAAAATTAATTTTAGATAAATTTAATATCAATAAACTTATAGCTAATTCTTAAAATACCATGAAAATTTTAAAATCTTTTTTTTTACTCTTATTGGCGATCGCCTTTTTACTTTTATTTCAATCTCCTGCTTGGGCTTTTTGCGGTTTTTATGTGGGCAAAGCAGACAGTAAATTATATAATCAAGCCTCTCAAGTTATTATTGCTCGTGATGGCGATCGCCAAGTATTAACAATGGCTAACGACTATCAAGGAGAAGTCAAGGATTTTGCCTTAGTTGTGCCTGTACCCGTTGTCTTACAAGAAAATCAAGTAAATGTAGCTAATCCTAAAATTATCGAGAGATTAGACGCTTTTAGTGCGCCCAGATTAGTAGAATATTTCGATTCAAATCCCTGTGAAACTCGTACTTATAACGATGCTCTCCCCGCACCAGCTATGAGACAAAATTCTATGGAAAAATCTGACAGTGGCTTAGCTAAATCCTTAGGAGTAACCATTGAAAATCAATTTAGTGCTGGAGAATATGATATTTTGATTTTAAGTGCCAAAGACTCTAACGGGCTGGAAAAATGGCTAAAAATGAACGGTTATAAAATTCCTAACGGTGCAAATCAAATATTACGACCTTATATTAAACAAAAATTAAAATTTTTTGTAGCTAAAGTTAATCTGGAAAAATATTCAGATCAAGGTTTTCAATCTTTACGCCCCTTAATGATCGCCTATGAATCGCCCAAATTCATGTTACCTATACGTTTAGGTATGGTTAATGCTAAAAATAGCCAAGATTTAATAGTCTATTTATTATCACCCAAAGGACAGACAGAAATTACTAATTATCGTACCGTTAAAATTCCCTCTGAGGTAGAATTACCAGAGTTTTTACCCAATGTTTTTAGTGATTTTTATAAATCCATGTTTACTAAAAGTTACCAAAGAGAAGGCAAAAAAGTAGCTTTTATTGAATATTCTTGGAATATGGCAAATTGTGATCCTTGTTCGGCTAAACCTTTAAACCCTGATGAATTAAAGGAAGCAGGAGTATTTTGGACTAATTCTAATCAAAATAATGTCTTTATTACTCGACTTCATGTGCGTTACGATCGCCAACATTTTCCTGAAGATTTACGTTTTCAAGAAACAAGTAACACAAACTTATTTCAAGGACGCTACATTATTCGTCACCCCTATCGAAATGAGGCAAAATGTGATGCAACTTATGAATATCAAAAGCAAGTAAAAAATAGACAAGAAAAAGAAGTACAAACTCTGGCGAATTTAACAGGTTGGAATATTACAGATTTACGAAAAAAAGTTGATTTTATTGAAGTTCAACCCTTATCTTGGTGGGATAGATTATGGAGAAAATAATTAAACTTCTTCCAAATTTGGGGTTGGTGGCAAAAAAGCGATCGCCAATTAGAAAAGCTCCTTTTCCCCAAGTTTGGGGGTAAGATCAATTAAACTCTTGCAAAATTGGAGGTTGAGGGCAAAATCAATAAATCAAACTCCCCTAAAATTGGGGTTAGGGGGCAACAATTTATCCTACCCATTACCTATTACCCATTATCTATTTATGAATAATTCCACGACAGCAAATCAATCAAAATCATCATCTCCCATTTATTTAAGCGAAATATTCCCTCTTACTTTTAGCTATTCTGAAAATATGAGAAGTTTTAAATTAAAACCATTAATAACAAAAGAAGACGGAAATTATTTTAGTTATCATTTGTCTAAAAAATTAGAGGCGATCGTAATTTATGAAAAAGGAATTTTTACGGCATTACCAAAAAAAGATCAATTATTACCCTCACCCTCAGAATTTAAAGAAGCCTTAGACAAAATCCTAACTGAAAACGAAAAATATAAAAATGTTTATTGCGAATTTGAATGGTTAAAAAGTGTGACTATCAATGCAAAAATTACTTCACAGTTAGCCTATCAAATCTTAAGGATTAATAATATGGATAACTATTTTGCTAATAAAAAAGTTTTTTTTGGTAAAAATGTATTCATTCAAAAAAAAATTGATTTTTCATCAGAATCAATTAGCCTCGATAGTAGTTTAAATTTAACTCCAGCATTGTCTTTAAGTACAAAATCGAATATTCTTTGTAACAAAAGTTTGGGTGAATCTTTTGATAGTGACACACAAAACAAGAATCCAGAGGAATTTTTAACTAATTTAGAAATAAATATTGAGAATGATGATGGTAAGTTTAGCGTTGCTACAATTAAATCGATAGTTGGTAAATCTAGTGAAATTGCCCCTAATCTGTTAGAAAAAGCGACTAATAAAAAAAGTATAAAAGCACTAGAAAAATCGATCAATGAATATCCAAATTACCCTATAGTTGCTGTAAAATACCCTCGAAGTCATCAAGAATATCATTATTCTTTGTTTGCCTTAACTCCTGTTATGAATGAAAAAACTATTACTAAATTAGGCTTAAATTATGGTGATATTTTAAAGAAAACAAAACTTAAATACGAGGAAAGAAAAAATTTAATAATAGAGTTTACTTCTGAAGCGAATAAGATTTTACAACAGTATAATTTTAAATTAGAGAAAAGTATCAACAGTCAAAAATATCCAAATTTATTTTTGCCTCCTACTACCGCTCTTGATGAAGTTAATTTACTTTTTGGCAACGGTGTTACAAATGTTCATGGCAAGATAGCAGAAGGTTTAAAAGAGGGCGGAGTTTATAAATATCATGAAAAATTTTTGCCAAAAGAAAATGAAACTTCTCCTATTGTTAATATCGCTGTTGTTAAGTTATGCGATTTAAAAATTCAAAACTTCTTAGATAGATTAGAGAATAAATTAAAAGAATATCACCTTAATATTAACTTTATTAAAAACGATCCTTTGATTGTTAAAAATTTTCAAGATATTAGTAATGCAGAGTTAAAAGTTAAAATTGAAAATTTAATTAATGATGTAATAATTTCTCAACCAGATTTAGTTTTAGTCATTTTACCAAAAACTAAAGATATTCCTAATAATGAGAACAAAAATTTTTATGACGAAATTTATAGCCAACTTTTAAATGCAAAAATAGCTAGTCAATTTATTACAGAAAAAACTTTAATACAAAATGACAAGGAAAAAATTAACTATCTTTTGCCTCAAATCGTACCCGGTATTTTAGCTAAATTGGGTAATTTACCTTTTATTTTAGCTGAATCTTTAAATATTGCTGATTATATTTTAGGTTTAGATATTGGTAGAATAACTAAAAAAAATAGCAGTGGCACGATGAATTCTTGTGCTAGTATTCGTCTTTACGGCAACCAAGGCGAATTTTGCGGCTATCATCAGTCTCAACCCTTTTCCACTGAAGGAGAAGAAATCCCTAAATCTTTGATTGAAAAGTTATTACGTTATGATCAATTTGAAGGTAAAAAGGTTTTAATTTATCGTGATGGTTTATTTCGTGGTGATGAGATTAAGAATTTTCTTGATCGTGGTAATGCCATCAATTGTAAGTTAATTTTAGTGGAATCTATTAAGTCGGGCATTTCTCGTTTCTTTGAATTGAAAGATAAAATTTCAGACACACCTCCTCAAGAAAAAACCGTTAAAATTTTAGACGCTCCTCCTCGAGGTTTAGCCATAAAAATTTCAGCCCAAGAAGCCTTCGTTGTTACGACAAAAGTGGCTGAAAATATGGGTTTAGCTCGTCCTTTACGCTTAAAAATTTGCTCTGAAGGTGAAGTTGTGCCTATTGAACAAATAGTTGATGTTACTCTCAAATTAACTTTATTACATCATGGTAGTAATAAAACTACTCGTTTACCTGTCGTTATTCATGGTGCTGATAAAATGGCTTATTTAAGTTTGCGTGGTATTTCTCCTCGTGAAGAATTTGGCGATCGCCAATATTGGTTATAAAATATTATCAAACAGTAAAGGATTAATTGTAATAAATTGCTTAAAGTCTAGCATAATTAGTTAGAGAAAAAGTAAAAATTATTAGTTTAATTTTAATAACTATGAATAATTTAGAACTATGGACACGTTATCAAGATTGGCTTTATTATCATCCAGAATTAGCACTTTATGTTGATGTCAGTCGCATTAGTTTCGATGATGATTTTTATAATTCAATGGAATCTAAATTTAGTAATGCTTTAGATTCTGTGGCTTTATTAGAACAAGGGGCGATCGCCAATCCAGACGAAAAAAGAATGGTAGGGCATTATTGGTTAAGAAATCCTGAAATTGCTCCTTCTAATGAAATAACCAAAGAAATTATTAACGTCATACAACAAATTAAAGATTTCACTAACAAAATTCATTCAGGAGAAATATCAACTCCCGACGGCAGAAAATTCACCAATGTATTATCTATAGGCATTGGAGGCTCAACATTAGGACCAGAATTTGTCTCAGATGCCTTAAGTCCAATTAATCCCCCTTTAACACTTAATTTTATCAATAACACTGATCCTGAAGGTATAGATCGCACTTTAGCACAATTACAACATAAATTAAATACTACTTTAGTTTTAGTCATTAGTAAATCTGGAGGCACTCCTGAAACTCGCAACGGAATGCTAGAAGTTAAAAACGCCTACCAAAAACAAGGGCTAGATTTTACTAAATATGCGGTAGCCATTACCATGATGGATGATACTAGCAAACTTTACCACATCGTTAAATCAGAAAACTGGTTAGCTTGTTTTCCTATGTTTGATTGGATTGGAGGGCGTACTTCTGAATTATCCGTTGTGGGCTTATTACCTGCTGCCTTAGAAGGCATTGATATTGCTCAAATGCTAGAAGGTGCAAAAATTATGGACATCGCTACGAAAGAAAGGAATATCAAAAATAATCCCGCCTCTTTACTCGCTTTAGCTTGGTATTATACAGGTAACGGGAAAGGTCAAAAAGATATGGTCATGTTACCTTATAAAGATAGTTTACTACTTTTTAGTCGCTATCTTCAGCAACTGGTGATGGAATCTTTGGGCAAAGAAAAAGATTTGGATGGTAATACAGTTTATCAAGGTATTGCTGTTTATGGTAACAAAGGATCGACCGATCAACACGCTTATGTACAACAATTAAGGGAAGGTATCCCTAATTTTTTTGTTACTTTCATTGAAGTGTTGAAAGATAGACAAGGTAATTATTTTGAAGTGGAAGAAAATGTCACCTCTGGTGATTATCTCTCTGGTTTATTACAAGGCACTCGTCAAGCTTTAGCTGATAATGGTAGAGATTCTATTACTGTTACTGTGCCTGAAGTTACACCCCAAATAGTAGGTGCTTTAATCGCTCTTTATGAAAGGGCAGTTAGTATTTATGCTTATTTAATCAATGTCAATGCCTATCATCAACCGGGTGTTGAAGCTGGGAAAAAAGTAGCTGCTTCTATTTTAACTTTACAAGGAGAAATTTTAACTTTCTTAAAATCAACCAATCAATCTTTTTCTCTAATAGAAATTGCTGATAAAATTGGTAAACCTGATAAAATTGAATCCGTTTATTTTATTTTACGTCACCTAGAAGCTAATCAAAGAGGTATTACTTTATTTGGCGATCGCCAAAAGCTAACTCAATTACAGGCAAAATTTACAGGCTAATTAGAGAAAATAATACCTTTAAATCCCCCTGCCCCAATTTTGGGGGTAACAGAACTCAAAAGCCCCCCTTGAGAAGGGGGGTTGGGGGGTTAAGATTTACAGGTTTAATCCAAATTGATCGCCAATAATTACTATCATAAATCTTTTAACTCTTGTGGAACAGGCATCCTGCCTGTTATCCATATTAAGCCGGTTATCCATGTTAAGAAGGAACACTTTAGAAGCATCTATTTTAAGAAAGGACGGGCTAGGAAGCCCATCCCACAGATTAGCCTCTTGATCTCCCTAACCCCCTGATTGATCCCCCTAACCCCCTTAAAAAGGGGGGTTGGGGGGTTAAACAGAAGCTACTTCAAAGGCTACTCCTTCATTTCTAAACAATCCGGGGAATTGAGCCAAGGCTGAATTTTTTTCTGCTTCAGCGACAAAAAGATAAGTACCTGGTACTTGGGTATTTGCTAAACGATAATAATCTGTACCGATGTTAGCATCTGCACCCAAAGCATAAAAAGCGACTCCTTCTTCTCGGAAGATATTGCCAAAGTTTTGGCGAATACTCGCACTTTCGCCCTCAGTAGCAAAAAGATAAGTACCGGGTATATTTGAGTTAGCAAAACGATTAAATCGAATTAAACTATCACCCGGTATAGTAGCAACTCTGAAAGCCCCACCATCTTCAGCAAAGACGTTACTAAAGTTTTGACGAATACCTCCGCTTTCTCCTTCACTAGCAAATAGATAAGTACCTGCTACTTGACGATTACTAAAGCGGTTAAAGGTTGTATCTAAGCGAGATAAAGGATCATTAGGATTAAATGGTGGTAATGGAGGGTTTTCTATCACTGGAACAATACCTTCAAACGCACCTATATCGGTAGTTCCTTCTTGTACTCGAGGGAAACCTGCTCCTCGTTGATCGGTGGTTAGGTTATTAGGATTGCTTCCTGCATTAATAGCTGGACTTCCTGCTAATAAGCCTTGAGTTTTAGTTGAACCGCCGTTATTAGCTAAAGGTGCTAATTTGGCATCAATAGGATTTGCTAAAGTACCAACTATATTACCATTAACTCCATTGATAAATTTACCATTCCCGTTCCCGATTAGGTTGTTACTGCCAGAGAAAAAGCCAGCGTCCTCAATATCCCTGTTATTGAGATTTTGGGCAATAATTGTACTGTTAATACTCGCAAAAGCTGTGTTGAAAATGCCCCCGCTATTATTAGTACGAGCGGAGTTGCCAGTTTTTAACGGGTTTAAGCTATTAGCAAAAAATTTATTTTTTGTAATCTCAAAGATGATTAATTTTTTCGTTGAAACGGCTTAAATTCGATAGATAGTATAATCTAAATTAGTAAAATTATGAGTAAATTAAAATGCTCCAATCTCCTGTTAAATTACAAATTCTCTTGAATCAACTTAGAGACTATTTAAAAAACACTTATCACAATAAATTAGAGCAAATTCTGTTATTTGGTTCACAAGCAAGACAAGACGCACATCAAGACTCAGATGTTGATATTTTAATTATTTTAAACATTCCTTTTAACGATTATCAAGAAACTCAACGAATTAGTGATTACATTACTGATCTTTGCCTAGAAAATAATATTTTAATCACCTGTTTTTTTACATCTAATGATTTATGGAAAAACGATAATAATGCTTTTTTTCGTAATATTCAAAAAGAAGGAATTATTTTATGAATTTAGAGCAACAAAGATTAATTCAAAAAGCTCAAAAAAGTTTGGAAGCAGCTAAACAACTTAATGATACAGGTTATCCTGAATTTGCAGTATCAAGGGCTTACTATACTATGTTTTATTTAGCTTCTGCATTTTTAGAAGGTCAAGGATTAGCATTTTCTAAGCATTCAGCCGTTATTTCCGCTTTTGGACAAAATTTTATTAAAACGGGTGATATTCCCAAAGATTATCATCGAAATTTAATTAATGCAGAAAAAACCCGTTGTAATGCTGATTACAGTACAATATTTACCATTACACAAG
>CAZWLZ010000048.1:0-15229 GCA_964634505.1 uncultured bacterium
AGGACAAAATAAGCTACAAAGAAAAATTTTTGTTTATTTCCGATAAAGTCTAATAGAGTTGTTGTGAAATAAAAAAGAAAGTAGTCAAATCATTTTCCTAGATATAATATGGTTTCTATGCTACTTCTAAATATGAGTTCCATAGACCACAAACTGTTAATATTAACTTGTCATCAAATTCAGGTAGATGATTTCTATAGAACCTATTTGGTATCTTATCTGAAATCATTATCTAGTCTGTATTATAGTAAATTATGAAAAATCAACTCTAAGACTTATTTCATAAGGTTTCCAAAATAGATCCTAAATGGGTTCTATAAATATTAGATATGGCATTATATCTTTTTTGTTGAGTTACTATGGCTAGGTTTTTTCTGGTATAGCAGTCGCCATAATAGTTAGGACAAAAACAAGAAGTTCAAGTCTCTTGCTTCAAAGATTTAATTGTCCTATATAATCTGACTATGGCTATATCTAGCGGAGATCGTCATTTGGCTTAATTGACTTCACGCCCTAATCTTATTTTTGTAAGCCACTAATAATTTGATCGAAAATTGCTTTATCAGCAAAGAATTTTGTTTGAATATTTGCCCAACCACCAAAATCTTTCACTGTAACTAATTTTTTGACATCAGGATATTGAGAGTCAAACTCCTTGACTACCTGTGCGTTCACTGGGCGAAAACCAACGTTGGCAAATTCTCTTTGAGCTTCAGGAGTGAATAAAAATCGTACAAATGCTTCTGCTATTTTTCTTGTGCCATGTTTATCCACATTTTTATCCACTACAGCAATAGGATTGTCAATGGAAATATTATAGTCTGTGGGAATATAGTAGAGGACTTTAGAGCCTTTTTTCTTAGCTAAAATCGCCTCGTTTTCATAGTTTAATAATACGTTGCCTCTCCCCCTTTTATAGAATATATCACTAGCTTCTCTTGCATCTTTTGGTAATTGAGGCACGGGAATATTATCATAAATTTTTTTGGTAAATTCTTTTGCCTGAGCATCTGTACCACCATTGAGGGCGACCGAGCCCCATAAACCTAAGAAATTCCATTGTGCTCCCCCAGAAGTTTTTGGGTTAGCAGTAATTACTTTAACCTTTTTATCCGCTAATTCAGACCATTTAGTAGGTCTTGTCAATTGTGAGCGAGTGATAAAAGCCATTACTGATTTAGTGACAATCGCATCATTAGGAGCTCTATCTTCCCATCCCGATTTGATTAATCCCGCTTTTTCGAGTTTTTTCGTATCCCCAGCTAAAGCCAAAGCAGCAACATCTGCCTCTAAACCCTTAAGAATAGCTTTTGTTTGAGCACCTGAACCAGCATAACTTTGACGGAATACAACATCTTCCCCTGTTTTCTTTTTCCAATCAGCAATAAATTGAGGAATAATTTTTGAGTAAGCACTTTGAGTTACAGCATAAGAAACAAAGGTAATGGTTTTCGCTTGTTGAGCTTGGGCAGAAAAATTGAAGGAAAACAACAAGGCTACGATAAAACCAGCTAACCCTAAACGAATGAACCGTAAATATTTAGAAAGCATAATTTTTTCAGGATAAATATTATTTATCTAGATTATAATGCGAGTTTAAATGTTTTTCAATACAACCTGAAATATTTTGACAATTAAAAGTAAATTATGCTATCATGTATTTTAAATAAAATTAAAATGAATTGTAACTCATGCAGATTTTAGTTGTAGATGATCTCAAATCTGAGTTGGACTTAATTAGCGAATATCTAAGTTCTAATGGTTATTCTGTTATTACTGCGTTAAACGGAAAGGAAGCATTAACCAAAATATTAGAAAAAAAGCCTGATGCGATTATTACAGATTGGATGATGCCTGAAATGGGAGGGTTAGATTTGTGTCGTCAATTGAGAAAAAACCCTGAAACTGCTGATATTCCAGTAATTGCTTATACTGCCAAAGATAAAGATATTGATCGACTTTGGGCTAAAAAACAAGGAGTAAAGGCTTATTTAGTCAAACCTTGCTCAAGGGAAGAAT
The DNA here is from genome assembly GCA_964634505.1 of uncultured bacterium. Taxonomy (GTDB): domain Bacteria; phylum Cyanobacteriota; class Cyanobacteriia; order Cyanobacteriales; family Cyanobacteriaceae; genus CAZWLZ01. Next base: position 2,020 of record CAZWLZ010000048.1, read on the forward strand.
TAATTAATGCCGTGCAAAGTCTTATCCATTAAGCAATAGTCTTCTAGTTTACTAATCTTAAGCGTCTTCTTTTTTTAGGGAGTAATGATATGTCCAGTGTTTCAACTCTTTCTCGATTACAAGAATTATTACCTCAATTATTTCAAACGTCTGGCATTAAGGGCGATCTCTATCTTCGTTTTGGGATAAATAAATTATCTGCTCTTATCCCCATGACAGATATTCAAGAATCTTTATTAATACAAGGCAATAAAATTACTCCTATTCCCCAAATGCCAGGCAGTGTTATGGGTTTATCTAGTTCGAGGAGTTCTGTATTTTGTATTTTTGACTTAGGGCAGTTAATGGGTTTAGCTCCTTTATCATCATATTTAAGACAATATCATGTCATAGTGTTAAAAGAATCCTCTTCAGATTTATTAATTGGTATTGCAGTACATCAAATTCACGGAATTACAAGAGTTATATTAGAAGAAATTTTTATCGATGACAAAATATATGATTTATTACAAAAAAAAGATCTCCCGATGTCATTAAAAACCTATTTCAATGGTAGTTTTCAAGATAATGATGAGCAATTACTTCTTTTGGAATTACCCACTTTATTTTCTCACCTCAAGCGATCTAAGTAATTAGCAGATAGAATTAGTCCCCCATTCATTATTAACTATTCATTAAAAAGAGGTAATCATGACAATATTCAACAAAATATCAAAAAATTTGACTCAAGATCAAGCTTTATCTCATCATCTCATTAAGAAAAAAATAATTGGTGATTTATTCTCTGGTTTAAAAAATAAATTACCTCCTCAGAATACTTCTGTCTCATCAAGACGCACTTTACGCACTCAGTTATTAATTACTGTTTTACCCACTGTAATTATACCCTTGGCGATCGCCAGTGGTGTCGCAATTAACTTCACTCAACATCAAGCAAAAGAGAAATTACAAAACGATACCATTCAAACCCTTAGATTAGGGGCGGAAGCTACTCGTCAATCTATGGAAGATATTTTTCAGGTGACAGATTTATTAGAAATTAACCCCAATGTAACGAATGCCTTAAAAACTGCTTCTCAAGATATTAATACTAATAAACTACCTAAACAATATCCTCAAGTCAACGAATATTTAAAACTATTGGGAGAAAAAGAACTATTAGAAAATATAGTACTCATTGAAGAAAAAGGACATGGTATCGCCCATAGTAATGATCCATCCGAAATTGTGGAAAATAAGTCCCAATGGTGGGAAACAGTTTCTTTGGAAAATAGGAGAGTTATCGAGCCTGAATTTGACGAGGCTTCGGGTACAGCGTTTGTAACTTTAATTCGCACCCTCAAAGATCCCATTTCTACCAATTTTTTAGGCATTACCAAAGTTACTAAATCGATACTAGACTTAAACGAGCGTATTTTTGACTCGTTAAAGGTAAAAATTTCCGAATCTCAAGAAGTGCAAGTAATTAGTGCTAGTGCTGGAGAGGCTTTAAGTACTTTTACTATCGATGAGGCTACCGCTTTAGGAAAAGTAAGGGGAGGAGACACTTTAATTGACGCAATTCGCCTGTTTCAAAGTTCTATCACTGATGCACCCGAAGAGCCAGACGTAGTTATTTCCAAGTTACAAGAGACAAATGAGATTTCTCATGTGAGTATCAGCAACACTGTCACCGATGAGTTAATTTTATCTTTAGAATTGGGAGACAGAATTTACAATATTCTTAATGTACCAGAAAGCGATCTGGTGGTAGTGGCATCCGTTACTAAAGCCGAAATTGCTCAAGCAGGGCAGCAATTGGGTTTTAAACTGATTATAGTTGCGATTGTTCTAGCGGCGATCGCCACTGGAGTTGTGGTATTACTAGCCAGTCAGCTATCTCAACCTTTAACTAATTTAACTGCAAAAGCTCAAGAAGTAGTAGAAGGAAACTTAGATGTACAGGTAGAATTACAAGGTACTCAAGAAACCTATACATTAGGTTCAGGTTTTAACAACCTCGTTAAACAGGTAAATAACCTCATCAACGAGCAAAAAACCGTTGCTCAAGATAGGGAAAAAGAGAAAGAGGCGTTAGAAGGAGCAATTTACACTCTCTTAGAAGAAGTAGAAGACGCATTAGAAGGTGATTTAACAGTAAAAGCTAGTTTAGATTCTATAGAAATTAGTACCGTTGCGGACTTAATTAACGCTATTATCGATAACTTACGAGACATTGCCATTCAAGTTAAACAATCTACCACTCAAGTAGGATCATCTTTATTAGAAAATGAACAATCAATCCAAAAATTGACAGAAGATGCTATCCAAGAAGCCGAAGCAACAAATCAAACTCTTCAATCCGTGCAAGAAATGTCAAAATCCATCGAGGTTGTAGCTCAAAATGCTAACCAAGCGGCGACTTTAGCAGATGATGCGTTTAAAGAAACCCAAGAAGGTACGCAAGTAATGGATAACACCGTTAGTAGTATCATCTCCTTAAGAACTACGGTGGGAGAAACCGCTAAAAAAATGAAGCGTTTAGGCGAATCTTCTCAGAAAATTTCTCAGGTGGTATCTTTAATCGAAGAAATTGCTCTTAAAACTAACCTTCTCGCTATTAACGCTAGTGTGGAAGCTAGTCGAGCAGGTGAACAAGGACAAGGTTTTACCATTGTAGCAGAACAGGTTGGAGCATTAGCAGAACAATCAGCAACGGCGACAAAGGAAATAGCTAAAATTGTTACCAATATTCAGTTAGAGACTCAGGAAGTAACCCAAGCAATGGAAGTTGGTACGGCTCAAGTAGTTGATAGTACTCGCTTAGTGGAGGCTACCAAAAAACGCCTCGAAAATGTGTTAGCTCGATCGCAATCTATTAACGAACTAATGCAATCCATTTCCCAAGCGACAGTGACGCAAACGGATACATCTGCCCTTGTAACGAAATTAGTGCAAGAAATCGCCCGTTATTCTGAAGAGAGATTAACTTCTTCTCAACAGGTATCGGCATCGATGCGTAATACAGCACAAGTAGCTCAAAAGTTACAGTCTGCCGTTGCGCAATTCAAAGTCGAGTAAACAATCAACGTCTTAAAAAGTAGGGTTTTCGTACCTCACTGCAACCAACATGGAGTTAATATTATGGATAGAGAAACTCAAATTAAGTTCAATTTTCTGGATGAAGCTCATAGTTATTTAGATCAACTTGAGGATGTTTTCTTAAAAATACACGATCAAACTACGGATGTCTATAGTTTTGACTTGGCTTTGCGTTCGGCACATTCCTTGAAGGGTGGTGCGGGAATGATGGGGTTTAAGGATTTAAGTAATACCGCTCACCGTTTAGAGGATTTTCTCAAAATTCTACGACTTCGTTTTGACTCTATTTCTATCACCGATGATTTACAAACTCTCTTTTTACAAGGAGTAGATAACCTACGCAATATGGTTCATTTCTATCAATATAAAGGTGATTTTGATAATACAGCTTTAGAAATTCAAAATATCGCTATATTTGAAGGTTTAAGACAGTTTTTAGGAGACTTACAAGAGAAAGATGAAAATGATCTTTTTGTCCTCAATCAAAGCTCTGGTAAGGAATTAGAGCTATTTGAAGAAGAAGTTGATCGGCTCTTGGATGAGTGTGCTTTACAAATTCCGAATCTTTCGGGAGAAGAATTACAACAAGGTTTAATTCTTCTCACAGAAGAATTGATGGTGTTTAGTCAAATGGCGGATATTGAGCCTTTTACAAAACTATCTCAGGCAATTCAACAACAGGCTATGATCATTCCTACGGAAGATTTACCCTCTTTTGCAACAGAAGCGATTAATACTTGGCGGAGATCGCACTCCTTAGCTATTCGTGGTAGTTTAGATAAAATACCCACAACCTTAGACTTTATTTCTCCTAATGTTGAAACAGAGATTAATTTTGATAAGATACAAGACTCTGATTTGGATTTAACAGCCTTAGAAGAGGAATTAAATAAGCTTGACAAAGAATTCTTTGTACAAGACTTACAGTCTTTTCAATTTGAAGAAATACCAGTTACCAAAACGGTAGAAGTCAAAAATTTTACTTCTCAAAATCTTGCGATAATCAGTGAAACAGACCAAATGGTAAGGATTCCTACGAAACAATTAAGCCAGTTTAACACCCTTTTTGGTAAGTTGATTCTCGAACGTAATATTATTAATTCCCAATTGGAAGAGCTAAAAAATTTTGCGTCCTTAATGTATGAAAGAATGGTCAAATTAGAAGAATCCCAAGACCAGTTGAAAAAGTGGTACGACAGAGCTTCCATTGAAGGATTAATTAATACACCGCAAACAACTTTAGCAACCATTACTAATAATGGATCATCTTCTGAATTAAACAGTGATTTTGACATTTTGGAAATGGATCGTTATACCGATTTACACCTTGTAACTCAAGATCAAATTGAAACCATTGTACAACTCAAGGAAGTTAGTATCGATATTCAGCTAGGGTTGTTGGATATGCAAGGTTCGATCGGTGAATTAAATCAAACTACCACTGCCTTACAAAAAAATATCACTCGTACCCAAATGACTCCCTTTGCTGATGTCATCAAACAATTCCCTCGCATGATGAGGGATTTATCGATACAATTCCAGAAAAAAGTAAAACTACAAATACAAGGGGAAGGTACTTTAATTGATCGTGCGGTGTTGGACAAACTTAATTCACTCCTCAATCACTTACTCCGTAATGCTTTTGATCATGGTATAGAAACTCCAGACATTCGTATTGCTCAAAAGAAACTCCCCGAAGGCAAAATTACTGTTTCTGCTGTTAATCGTGCTAATCAAACTATTATCATCATTGAAGATGATGGGGGAGGAATCTCTTTACAGAAAATAAAAAATCGTCTTTTAACCCAAGGTGTTTCTGAAGATGCAATTTCTCAAATGTCCGAAACTCAGATTCTTAACTATATTTTTGAACCTGGTTTTAGTACAAAAGAACAAGTCTCGGAACTTTCAGGCCGTGGGGTTGGTATGGATGTAGTTCGTACTAACCTGAGAGAAATTCGAGGAGATATTCAGGTTAAAACCAAAGAAGGCAAGGGTACAACCTTTACTATTAATATCCCCTTTTCTCTATCAGTTTTAAAAGTAATGTTATTAGAAACAAATGGGCTTGTATTTGCCATTCCCCTTAACAGTATTGAGGAGTTAAAAGCCTTTCTTCCTCAAGAAATTATCACTAATGAAAATACAGAATATATCCACTGGAATAGTAAAAATATTCCTCTGATTAAAATAGAAGACTACCTAGTTTTTAACCGTGTTTATAAAGCAAATCCCCTTAAAGGTAATCCTTTAATTGATCGTACTACTGTGTTAATAGTAGGAGAAAGTGACACGTTATCTAGTATATACATAGATAGAGTTTGGGGTGAACAAGAAGTTACAGTATATCCCATTCAAGCACCAATTCCTTTACCCTATGGCTTTAATAGCTCCATTATATTAGGTGACGGTAGAGTTATTCCTCTCGTTGATCCAGTGGAAATGATACAAGGATGTTTTATTAGTGATTTTAATAGAAATAATATCTCCAAAAATACGATTTATCAAGAAGAAATTAAACGTATTTTGATTGTGGATGATTCTATTAATGTCCGTAATTACTTAGCTTTAATCCTGGAAAAAGCGGGCTATCAAGTGGAAGAAGCCAAAGACGGTAGGGAAGCCGTGGATAAATTATTCAATGGTTTATCAGTCAAAGCCGTAATTTCTGATGTGGAAATGCCTCGTTTAGATGGTTATGGTTTGTTAGAAGAAGTGAAAAATAAAAAAGAATTTGATTCTTTACCTATTATTATGCTAACTTCTCGCAGTAATGAAAAACATAAAAAAATAGCTTTAAATTTAGGAGCGAGTAACTATTTTTCTAAGCCATTTAATGAACAAGAATTACTACAAAATTTAGAACTCTTAACAAACAAATAATTATGATGATCATTCAACTATTAATTAAAAAAAATAAGCAGTCTTCTCGATGTAATACTTTTTAAACTCAGCCTTAATTTTAAGAACAAGACAACAATATTAACTACTAACTAAAAAGGTTAAATTATCAACTATGAATAGAACAGTAAGATCCGTTAATTTATTTGAAGATATAAGTTTATCCACAATCACCGGTCAAATTGACATAGATAAAAATGGTATTTTATGGCAACTTTCTTTATCAGATGGAAAACTTGAATTTGCCACTCATTCGTTACACTCAGCAAATACCCTTAAATATTATTTACACAGTATTGGAAATCGAAATATGAATATATTTACGGTATTAAAAAGTAGTAATAATATTAAAGACAACATTATTTCCTTAGAAAAAGCAGGAGTTATTGATAGTAAACAAAAGATTGTCTTAAAACAAAAAATAACACAAGATGCGGTCGAATCATTATATTGGCTCAGTAAACATAAAAATGAATTAAGATTTAATTCAGAAATAAAACCATTAAAATGGCAAGAAAATGAAAACATTAATCCAGAACATTTATTAGAAGTTGAATCCTTAGTAAAAAATGTTCATTATCGTTGGCAATTATGGCAACAATTAAGTCCGATAATTATTTCTCCCCATCAAATACCCATTACTAAAAATGTTTCTTTATTAGAAAAATATGTTTCTTCATCCAGTGCTATTTCTATTAAAGTCTTAAAACATTTAATAACATTAATGGGCAATTTAAGTATCAGGGAATTAGCAATAATAATTAAGCAAGATGAATTAAAACTAGCTCAATTATTATCTATTTATATTAAGCATGGAGTTTTAGAATTAAAACCACCTAATGCTCCTTTAGATTTATTACCCCAAATTCTCCAAGAAAATTCTGAAAAATTACCTACTAATATACCAGAAATTCCTCCTATTAAAACTCAGGAAATAAAACCGTTTCAAAAAAAATATTCTATTGTTTGTATTGATGATAGCCCTGCAATGTTAGAAATAATTAACTCTTATTTAGACGAACAAAAATATCATTTAACCCTCATTTCAGAACCGATGAAATCTCTTTCTTTCTTGTTTAAAAGTAATCCTGATTTAATTATTATGGATATTTCTATGCCTGGTATTAATGGTAATCGTTTATGTCAAATTCTCAAAAGTAGTTCGGTGTTTAAATCAATACCAATTATTTTAATTAGTGGTGAAAAAAATATTAGTGATGATATTTTAGAATCCACAGGTGCGAGAGATTTTCTAGCTAAACCTTTTGAAAAAGAAACTTTAATTAATCTGATTCATAAATATTGTTAATTTTTGCGGTGATGCTAATCATGAATATGCTATAACCAGTCGTAGCAACAGACTATTAGGTCATTTCGATATTCAAAAATATTTAATGTCTCCGAAAAAAAATTTTTAAATTGACTTTTTAACAAAAAACAGAGTATCTTTTTTTAATTAAGTAGATAATAAAATTTATTTTTTACTTAATGCTGATAAAAAACAGCAAAATTTTTATACTGAACAAAATTAAATTGATCAAGAAAAATTAACTTATGGCAAATATTAAAGCCAATGCTGAAAATTTAAGACTTCAAGAGGCTATTGAAGAAAAAGCAAACTGGAAAAAATGGGGACCTTATATCAGTGAACGTCAATGGGGTACAGTTAGAGAAGATTACTCCACTGATGGTAATGCTTGGGCTTATTTTTCTCATGATCAAGCTCGATCAAGGGCTTATCGTTGGGGTGAAGACGGTTTAGGCGGTATTACCGATCGTAATAATTTATTATGTTTTGCTTTAGCTTTATGGAATGGAAATGATCCCATTTTAAAAGAGCGTTTATATGGTTTAACCAATAGCGAAGGGAATCACGGGGAGGATGTGAAAGAGTATTATTTTTATTTAGATAGCACTCCTACTCATTCTTATATGAAATATTTATATAAATATCCCCAGACTACTTTTCCCTATGAAACTTTAATTAATAATAATCGTGGTCGTAGTAAACAAGAACTAGAATATGAGTTATTAGATACGGGGATTTTTGATGATGATCGTTATTTTGATGTATTTGTGGAATATGCAAAAAACTCACCCACCGACATCTGTATTAAAATTAGTATCGCTAATAGAGGACCAGAAGCCGCCGATTTAACTGTATTACCTACTCTTTGGTTTCGTAATACCTGGTCATGGAATGATGGGGGGGCAAAACCGACTATCGAAAAAGTAGCAACTTCTAATCAAAATGTGGTTCATGCTTATCATCAAGACCCTTTATTAAAAGAGAATCTTGAAGATTATTATTTTTATGGCGATCGCCAAGTACCTTTCTTATTTACAGAGAATGAGACTAACCACGAACGCTTATTTAATAGTCCTAATGCTAGTCCTTACGTCAAAGACGGCATTAATAATTATGTGGTTAATGGACAAACAGAAGCCGTAAATCCTGAGCAAATTGGTACAAAAGTTTCCCCTCATTATAAACTAACGATCCCTGCTGGAGAAACCGAAGTAATCTGTTTAAGATTATCTACCACCGCACCAGATCAATTACCTAATCCCTTTCAAGATTTTGAGCAAATTCTTGGAGATCGCCTAAAAGAAGCAAATGAATTTTATGACGATCTTACCCCCCCTAAACTAAAAAATACTCCAGATAAAGTAAATGTAATGCGTCAAGCCTTAGCAGGGATGTTATGGTCAAAACAATACTTTTATTATGACCTAGAGAAATGGTTACAAGAACACGGTGTAACAACTTGGATGCCCGCCTCCAAGAAAAAACATTTGCGTAACAGTGATTGGTTTCATATGTTCACCGATGACGTAATTTCCATGCCCGATAAATGGGAATATCCTTGGTTTGCTGCTTGGGATTTAGCATTTCACATGATCCCCTTAAGTATTGTAGATCAAGACTTTGCTAAAGATCAATTAATGTTGATGTTACGAGAAGATTATCTTCACCCCAATGGTCAAATACCTGCCTATGAGTGGAATTTTGGCGACGTAAATCCCCCTGTCCATGCGTGGGCAACTTGGGAAATTTACACCCTAGATCGGGAACGAAATGAGGGCAAAGGAGATGTAGAATTTTTAAAATATGCTTTCTCAAAACTACTAATAAACTTTACTTGGTGGGTTAATCGTAAAGATGAAGGCGGTAACAACATTTTTGAAGGCGGATTTTTAGGGCTAGATAATATTGGAGTATTTGATCGCAGTTCACCCCTACCCACAGGCGGTTACTTAGAACAGGCTGACGGTACTGCTTGGATGGTATTTTTTAGCCAAAGAATGCTCCAAATTTCCATTGAATTAGCTATTCATGATCCTCTTTATGAAGATTTAGCTACTAAATTCTTTGAACATACCCTCTGGATTGCTGGTGCGATGGATCGAATTGGTGATAATCAAGATGAATTATGGGATGAAGAAGACGGCTTCTTTTATGATGTACTTAAATTACCAGACGGTTCAGCAACTCGTTTAAAAGTAAGATCAATGGTCGGCTTATTACCTCTTATGGCTGTCACCGTTTTCCCTAAAGGTATTTTTGAAAAATTACCTCGCTTTTACGCCCGAGTAAAAATGTTTATGAGTCGTTATCCTGAATTAACAGCTAATACTCATTTACCCGATGTACCAGGTGTTAAGGGTCGATTAATGTTATCCATCGTTAATGAAGACAAATTACGCCGTATTCTTTCCAAAATGTTAGATGAAAGTGAATTTCTCAGCGATTATGGTATTCGTGCCTTATCTCGTTATCATTTAGAACATCCTTACTGTTTCTATCATTCTGGCCAAGAATACAAAGTAGAGTATATTCCGGGGGATTCTAATACGGGAATGTTTGGCGGTAATTCTAATTGGCGTGGCCCTATTTGGATGCCTGTTAATCTTTTATTAATTCGGGCTTTAACCTTATTATATGGATATTATGGCGATTCTTTTACCATCGAATATCCTACAGGTTCGGGTAAAATGGTTACTTTATTTGAAGTAGTAGAAGATTTAGGCGATCGCCTATCTAAGCTCTTTTTACAAGATGAAGCAGGTCGTCGTCCAGTTTATGGTGCAGCCGAAAAATTCCAAAATGATCCTTATTGGAAAGATTTAATTCTTTTCTATGAGTATTTTCATGGGGATAACGGTATGGGTATTGGTGCAAGTCATCAAACGGGTTGGACAGGTTGTATTGCCCAAATTATTCGCTCTAGTGGCGTTTTAACGAAGGAACAAATTCAGAGTATTATTACTGTTTCTGACCTTTCTACCTATACTTAAACGCCCTAAACTCTTTGAGAAAATTTGATCTCCCTAATCCCCTTAAAAAGGCTCAGCTGTTTCACTACTGGGGGCTAGGGAAAATCATTTTGTGGTGATTAAAGAGGTATTGATGGCGATTAGGGGATAATAATTGGCGATCGCCAATTATTGAGAAGAATGAGGAATTTTGATTTTTTTTATAATATTTTTTGCTGTTAGTTTCTTCTGTTGAAAATTGAAAATGCCGTGTAAAATAACATAAAAACAAGGAATAATAAATAAGGTTAGTAAAGTAGCAAAAGATAAGCCATAAAAAATAATAACACCCAAAGGTTGTAAAAACTCTGATCCTTGTCCTATCTCTAAAGTAAGAGGATATAAACCTAAAACAGTAGTAATAGTTGTCATTAAAATTGGTCGTAATCTTTGGGGTGCTGCTTTTAAAATTGCTTGACGATAAGTGAAGTTATTTTCTACTTTAAATTGATTGGCCAATTCTACCATCACAATTGCATTATTAACTACAATTCCTACTAATAAAATTACACCCACTAAAACTGATGCACTCATGGGAGTTTCTGTTATATATAACCCAAAAATGCCTCCAGTTAAAGCTAAAGGTACAGTTAACATAATTACAAAAGGGTCAATTAATGAGTTGTATTGTACTGCAATAATGACAAATACAAAAAAAGTAGCCAATCCACCAATTAATTTTAAAGAATTAAGTAATTTTTGATTTTCTTTTTCACTGGTGTTAGGAAGCAGGGTTATTCCTGAGGGTAAATCAATATTTGTTAAAGCTAATTTTAATTGTGATAAAGCATCATTTAAACTGGCATTTTCACTTAAATTACCTGATAAGATAAAAACATTTTTTTGATTAATTCTTTGTATTTGTCCGGGTGATTTTCCATTTTTTATAGTTGCTATATCTCTTAATAAAATTTGATTATTATTACTAATAAATAAGGGTATATTTTCCAAATTTTCTCTAGTTTTAGTAGCATTTTCCCCTAATTGAACTCTTATATTAATCAATCTTTGATCTCTTTGTAATTGAGCTGGAATTGATCCTGTGATAGCTGTTTCAATAATTTCACCTATATTTTGAGCATTTAATCCTAATATTGATAATTTTTCTACATCAGGAATAATTTGTATTTCTTGTTGTTGTGCATCTGCACTAGGACGAAATTTTGCACTGGTTACTTTTTCATCTAATATGTTTAATAATTCTTTACCTGTTTTATTTAATAATTCTTGATTATTTCCTTCTAAAATTACTTCTAAATCTGAATTACCTACGGGAGAATTTCTAAGATTAATTCCTCTGATTTCACTGGGAAATAAACGTAATCTAATATCAACTAAATTCAGTTTTTTTAATTCTTTTTCAACTTTTTCAATGAAATTCAAAGTATTACTATCTGGTTTTAAGGTGATATTACTTGAACTTCTTAACAAATTTGCTGAAGTATTACCGCCAAATAAAAAGCCTCCTGTGGTGGTGAAAACGTTTTCCGTTTCTGGTTGTTTCATCATAATTTCATCAACTATTTTCATCACTTTTCGATTTTCTTCTAAGCTAATACCGGGAGGAAATTGTGCTAATAAATTAACTTGGCCAGTATTGATTTTAGGCAAAATTTCTTGTTTAATTTGGGGCAACATTGAAAGGCTACTAAAAGTTAATAAAGTAATAGTTAAAATGATGATAATAAAGCGTAATTTTAAAACATTTTTTAGTAACCAACTATAGGCTAAAGTTAATTTTTCAACAATATTTTTTACCAGTTTTAAGAAGTAAAAATTAGAGACATTACTTGACCATGATACTGTTAGTAATTGGCCTGCTAAAGCAGGTACTAAAGTTAAAGCAAATACTAAAGAAGCAAAGGCTGAAAAACTGATAGTTAAAATTAATTCATTAAATATTAAAGAAAAGACTCCACCTAATAATAAAAAAGGTAAAACTGAGATTAAATTGCTAGTAGTAGAAGCCACTAATGCTGACTCCACTTGTTGACTACTAATAATGACATTTTCTTGATTATTTTTAATTAATGGATTTAAATTATTTTGAGCATTGGTTTCAATATTATCTAAAACTACAATAGAGTTATCTATTACCATTCCAACCCCTAAAGCCAATCCGCCTAAACTGAAAATATTTAAAGAAAGTCCAAACAATTTCATTAATAATACAGCTAATAAAGTTCCTAAAGGAATGGCTGTTACAATGATCAAAGTTTGACGAATTGAACCTAGAAAGATAAAAACGGTTATACCTGTTAAAATTGTTCCCATGATGCCTGAAGTTATCACATTTTTAATAGAATTTTCGATTAAAACTGATTCATCTAAAGTAGTAACAATCTTTAAATCTTCTGGTATTAATTGGGTTTTTTTTAACTCTAATAATTTCTCTTTTACTTTCTTAATTACAGTAATAGTATTGGCTGAAGGTTGTTTTTGAATACTAATTTTTAAGGATTCTTTTCCATTGAGAGAAACGAACACTCTTTGATCTTCTTGTCCGTCCATTATTTGGGCAATATCTCGTAAATAAACTGGTGAATTTAGTAAAGAATTTTGATTAGTATTACTATTAACAAATATAGGTAAATTAATTATTTCTTCCACATTACGAAAACGTGCTACAGTTCGAGTTAAAGGTTCACCTTTTTCTTCTGTTAATCTACCTCCTGAAATGTCATTATTTCTATCACTTAAACTATTTAAAATATCTTGCAAACTTAAGTTTAAAGATTGTAATCTTTGTTCATCAATTTTAATTCTAATTTCTTCATTGATTCCCCCAGAAACATCTACAGAAGAAACTCCTGAAATAAAACCTAATTCTCTACTTAATTCTTCTTTGGCAAATATACTTAAATCCAAATCCTGTAAAGAATCTGATTCAATAGCAAACTCATAAATGGGC
>CAZWLZ010000049.1:0-15167 GCA_964634505.1 uncultured bacterium
TAATGCCCAAGTAAGTACTTTAAGTGAATCTGTCCTCTTAGATGCCCGTACCAATTTACTTAATCCTAAATGGTATGAAGGGATGTTTTCTCACGGTTATGAAGGTGTCCGAGAATTATCAAAACGCCTAGTTAATACTATGGGTTGGAGTGCCACTGCTGACGCTGTAGATAACTGGGTTTATGAAGATACTAACACTACCTTTATCCAAGATGAAGAAATGTGTAAACGATTGATGGATTTAAACCCTAATTCTTTCCGCCGTATGGTAAGCACTTTACTTGAGGTTAACGGTCGTGGTTATTGGCAAACTTCTGATGAAAATATTGAAAAATTACAGGAGTTATACCAAGAAGTAGAAGATCGCATCGAAGGCATTGAATAATTAATACTAGGGTGGGCATTGCCCACCTTTTTGCTTTAGGATAATGAATAAATGATCAAAAGTAATATGGTTAATATCAAGGAAAATAAAACTTGGACGGATGAACTAGAGGAGGAAATAACAAAAGCGAGAAATAGTCTAAAAACAGAAAAAATGGATATGTCTTTCGGAGAATTAATCAGTATGTATGAAAATAATGAATTGATTATTTCTCCTGAATTTCAGAGACTTTTTCGTTGGGATAGAGAAAAGAAAACAAAATTTATAGAATCTCTACTTTTAGGTATTCCCATTCCTGCCATTTTTGTAGCAGAAGTACCAGAAACTGGACAATGGGAAGTTGTAGATGGATTGCAAAGATTATCCACTGTATTTTCTTTTTTTGGTATTTTACAAGAAAATAAGGAAAAACAAGAGCAACAAGAAAGTAAAAATAATTGGTGTTTAGAAAAAGGTAAATTTATTAAAAGTTTTGACGGTAAAAATCACAAAAATTTACCAACTAAATATAATATTAATATTCGTCGTTCTTCCTGTCGTGTTGAAGTGATTAAATGGGATAGCGATGTTGATATACGCTATGAGATTTTTCATCGATTAAATTCTTTAGGTGCTCCCTTATCTGATCAAGAGCTAAGAAACTGTATATTTCGTCCGAAATCTAATAAATTTAATGATTTACTCAAGAAATTATCGGATAGACAAGAATTTAAAGATTTAGTTTCACCGACACAAAAACAAATTGATCAACTCTATTTAGAAGAATTAGTTTTACGATATTTTTCTTTATTAGATGCTATAGACGATGCAGAAAATAAAATTAATGAAACCATATCTTCTTATATGACAAATTATATGGAACATATAGGTAATGATTCTAATTTTAATTTTCAAGAAAAAGAACAACAGTTTACAAGTTTAATTAATCTCTTATCACAGTTAGATAAACAAGTTTTTCGTGGTGGAAAAGAAGATGCTAGAGGTCCATTTTCTACAACTCTTTATGATGTAATCATGGTTGGAATTAGTTTTTATTTTGAATATTATTCACAAATACCTATTGATGAACTTAAAAATAAATTATCAAAAATAACACAAGAAGAAGGATTTAAAAAATGCAGTAGTTCTAATGCAAGTAGTCGCTCTCGCACGGCTCAAAGATTACTATTTACCAAAGATTTTTTTAAGCCTGATAGCTAATGATAAACCAGTTTGAAGAAGAATTGAATGAACAGCTAAATTGGCGTATTGGAGAAATTGCAACACTGAGAAAATTGATTACTCTTAGTGATTCTTTATCAAAAGAAGAAGAAAATGTATTGAAAAAGCATCTTATTTCCATTTTTTATTCTTATTGGGAAGGATTTGTTAAAGAGATAGGAAAAATATATCTAAGACATGTTAATGAGTTGCATTTAAAATTTGAACAATTGTCATCATCTTTGCTGATGTTTTATTTTGATTCGATGATTAAAGATTATACAGAGTTAACAGATTTTGAGAAAAAATTAAAAGAGATTAGATCGCTGTATAGTAATTTGTTTTACCAGACAAAACAAGAAGTCATATTACCTACAGAAATATCAACTAATTCAAACTTAAATTATAAGTGTTTGAAAAAAATATGTAAAATTCTTAATTGGGAGATTGTAGATTCAAAATATGAACAAAAATTAAACGAACTGCTTCGATTGAGAAACTCTATTGCTCATGGTGATTTTAATGATTGCCCTGTCGCAAAACTTCCTGTTGACCAGATGGCTGAATTAATAGTTCAATTAATGAGTGAAATGGCAATTAATGCGATAAATTGTTATGAAAATAAAAATTACTTAAACAGTAGTTAGTTATTATAAGTAGATATTTCTGATAATATTTATATTTTATTAATCTCACAAATATTACTAATAATAAATTTAATTAAATCAGTAATTTTAGTTATTTTTTCAGAATTCATATTTATTCCCGTTGGTAATAACATCACTTTATTTGATAATTTTTCTGTTTCAGGTAATAGTAAACCCGCATGAGGAAAATAGGATTTATAGGGTTGCATTCTATGGCATCCGGGGTAAAAATAACGACGGGCAATTATATTTTCTGCCGTTAGCATATTCACTAAATTATCTCGACTAATTTTCGTTATTGCTTCATCAATTTCTAAAACAATATACTGATATTTTAGTTTTACTAATATTACTCATTATTGTTATAAAAAAGATAAATATTATTGTAGTATGTTTTTATATTCCTTCAGATTGGTTGACGTAAATTTGCCACATTTGGTGATAAGCTTTTTCCATTTCTCTTGTAAATTGTTTACCCTTCCATAAAGGTGATGTTTTTTTTGCTTGTTTTAACTTCCAACTAATTTCTTTTCTTAAATTTTCATCTTTACCCAATTTAACTCCCCATTCTACATACTGCTCATCGGTGAAGCCAATACCTTCGGTAATCCCTGCATTGATCATAAAAGTATAACTATTACGGGCTGCAAATTGTTCCCCCACTCTGGTTACTAAAGGGATTTCCATCCATAAAGTTTCTAAGGTTGTGGTGGCACCATTATAAGGGTAAGTGTCCAATACTACATCGGCGATCGCCAAATTGGCTCGATGTTTTAATTCGGTAGCAGTTTTGCCTAAGAAGCGAAGGCGATCAATATTTATTCCTTCTTCTGTTGCTAATTGAGTATAAAGTTTTTGAAAAAAAGGATTATTATCTTTTCCTTTGACTAATAAATAACTATTTTTTACATTTTTAATAATTCGCATTTGTAAACGTAAAATATCAGGATGGAGTTTTAATGCACCTTGAATATTCATAAAAATAATAGCATCCTTTTCGATGTTAAGATTTTCTCGTGTGAGAGTAGCAATACCAATTTCAAAACCATCAACAGCTAAATAAGTATTAGGTAAACGCCAGATTTTTTCTGAATAATACTCCTGAGCGTCATCCGGTAACACATAAGAATCAGCGATAAAGTAATCTATAGCAGGAATACCAGAAGCATCTAAACCTAACCAGCTAATTTGAATGGGTGCAGGTTTATGCACCATAACTTCACAAGTGGAAACTAAAGTTATACTATCAACATCGATGAGAATATCAATAACATCTTCTCTAATTTGCTTGACAATATCCTCATAAAATGTATCGTTAGAATAGTGATAAAATTTCTTACTATTTTTCATAAACCAATTCTCTGTTATATCGTCCACTAATGGGGATAGGGAATAGATAAATACCTCAAAATTACTGGTATCGTGATAACTGATTAACCATCGACATAACCAGCCCACAGAATGACAGCGAAATGTATGACCAATATAACCTATTTTTAGAGGTCTATTTTTAGTTAAAGTATTATCATAAGATTGATATTGAAAACCAATCTCACCTAATTTTATAGTTATATCTTGAAAGTTTTGATTAAATTGATTAAAAATATAACGATTGAGACGTGGTTTATCTTGTAAAGATAATAACTGATGAGGTAGCATGGGAAGTACACTAGCCATAAAACCTTCCATATATCCATTGTCTTCACTAGCAAATTTGATAATTTCTTCAATATATTGTTGAGCTGTTATGATTCCATCATTCCAACTATAATTTCTTAAATAAAGATATAGTAGCTGACGTAATCCGAAAACACGAGCGGAAATAGTCTTACTTTTCTCTAAAAATTCTGTGGCAATGTCTAGTGCTTTTTCATAATATTTAATGTCATCTGAGTAGCAAACAAAAAGCGATTTTATTAAGGCTAAATCTTCTGGTTGTTTTTCACGACAAACATTTATTAAATTGACAGGATAATCAATTAACTTACCAACAAGATTAATTCTTTTTGCTATTTTGGCGATCGCCTCAACAATTGCTGATGAATTAGACGAATTTTCTAAACAAGCCCGAGCAAAATCCACACTTTCATCACAGACAATATATAAAACTTGATCTAGTGTTTTGATAATTAATTCTTCTGATAATTTTACCGAATTTTCTGAAGTTAAAAGTTCAATTATCTTACACTCATTAATGGTTATCCAAACAGGGTATTTTAAGATTGCCTCCAAGTAAATTAAAATCATTAGATTGGTCAAATTATCATATTGTAACTCTCTAATATGCCCTCGAATTAACCAAGCAATTGTATAGTTTTCTTGAATTTCTTGACTTTTGGCTTCTTGATCTAAAATATTTATTAATTCTTGAGTGGCATTATCAATCTCTGCTTGAGTTTCCTGTTCATTTAAAGCCATAAACCAAGTTAATTGAGCATCTTCTTCCTTTCCTTGTAATAAATAAGCCAATCCCAAATAGTAATAATTACTAATTTCTTCCGGGTTTACTTGTATTTTATTTTCATAAAAATTAACTAATTGATCATAATCTTTATTAAGTAAAAAATCTTCGACGTCTGTTTGCCAACTCAGATTAGCAATGTCAACTTTTTTTTCATTATTTTTTTTCATTATTTTTTTCTCTCCTTTAGCTGTTAAAATAAACTCTGTGATAAATGTCTTTAAGCAAAATTGTCTCTGATAATGATTATAATTTAAGAGTTTGTTCGTTGATCATCAAAATATAGTAAAGGTTGCGTAATCATACTTAAAGAATTACGAATATAAGTTTCTTGTATATTGGGTTGTTCTTTTGCTAACTTTTTTAAGATAGTTTTATATTCAGTAATTATATTCATAGCTTGTTGCCAATAAGCAATTGTGATTGCATTGGAAATTTGATAACGTAAAGCCATTGTTTTTTCTGCTAAGGTTGAAGCGGATTCATAAAAGAGATTAGCAAAAAATGTTGTCTTATCATAATCATTAGCAAGGGAATAATAACTGATTATTTGACTAAAAATAAATAAATTATTTGGTTGATGATGAAGGCGAATTTCTGATAATCTGGCAGCATAGAGATAATATTTTTTTTCTTGCCCTAAAATTGTAGTTTTGGTGAAAAATAAGTCATCAATATTATTATCTTCTTTTCCATAGCTATAAAGTATTTCGATTAAATCTATTGCTTCGTTTGATGGAACATCTAACAGTTTATCTAGTATTTAGAATATTAATTTTTTGTCTATCTCATTATCAATATTGTTTTTTAATAAATTGTTTAGATTCCATTGCTGAATATCGTCAATATTAAATATGTTTAATTTAAGTTTAAGTAAAATAAGATTTAGTAAATTATGAGTATTTTCAGAATAAATTGCTCTAATTTTTTCTCTGAGGGAATAAGCAAGATCAAAATTTTTGTTAGTTTCTTGTCGATTGATTTCTATTTCTAAAATTTCTAAAAAGTTTTTTTGATAGTTCGATTTTGTTGTTTCGTCGCAATCCCAAAAAATCATTAACCAAGTTGATTGAAATTCTTCTTCCTTTCCTGTTAGTAAATAAGCTAAACCTAAATAAAGATAATTAGTAACATTTTCTGGATTATTTTCTACTAATTGTTCATAAAAATTAACTATTTGTTCATAGTTTTGTGCCAACAAAAATTGCTCTATTTCTGGATGCCAATTATTCATATTTGTTCTTTCCCTTCTTTTTCCTTAACATAAATTTCCCACATTTGCTGATAAGCCTTTTCCATTTCTCTGGTAAATTGTTTGCCATTCCATAAAGGCGATGTTTTCTTTGATTGTTTTAATTTCCAACTGATTTCTTTGCGTAAATTTTCATCTTTTCCCAACTTAATGCCCCATTCTATATACTCTTGGTCGCTAAAAGCAATACCTTCGGTTATACCCGCATTCATCATAAAAGTATAACTATTACGAGCTGCAAATTGTTCGCCCACTCTGGTAACTAGAGGTATTTCCATCCATAAGGTTTCTAATGTCGTTGTAGCACCATTATAAGGATAAGTGTCTAACACTACATCGGCTATTTTTAGATTTGCTCGATGAGTTTCTTCTGTGGATGTTTGTTCTAAAAATCTTAATTTATCTTGTGCAACTCCTTCTGTTTCTGCAATATTGATGAATAAATTTTTTAATCTTTCTTGATTTCCATTTCCCTTAATCAAGAGATAACTATTAGATACTGATTTAATAATTTTCATTTGGGCATGGATAATGTCAGGGTGACGTTTTAAGGCATTTTGTATATTAATATAAATAATAGCACTGGCAGGAATATCTAAATTTTCTCGTGAGATATTTGGTACATCTATTTCAAAACCATCAACACTTAAATAAGTATGAGGTAAACGCCAAATTTTTTCTTGATAATATTCTTGAGCATCTTCAGGAAGTACATAAGGATCAGCTATAAAATAATCAATAGCAGGTATTCCCGTCGTATCCATTCCTAACCAAGCTACTTGAATAGGTGCTGGTTTAAGTGCCATAATCATGGCTGTAACATTATGAGTAAAACTATCTAAATCAATTAATATATCAATTTCATCTTGTTCAATAGTCGTGATAATTTTGTTTATATCTTGATCAAAACTAGCAGATTTATCTACTCTATCTATAAACCATTTTTTAGTCACCTCATCTCCTTGCTGTCCAATAAAGTAAGTATGAATAGCAAAATTTTCTTGATTATGGTATTCCATTAACCAACGACTTAACCAACCTACAGAATGCCCTCGTAAAGTACTACCGATATAACCTATTTTTAACTTACGAGATTTAGAGTAATTTATATTAGGACTAAAATTAACAGGACAACTATAATCAGCTTGAGAAATTTGTTGAAATAAAGCGGAAACTTGATTAATAATTAATCGTTTTTCTCTTGGTTTATCTTTTAGATATAACAGAGGTTGACTGACAACAATCAAAGACTCCCGAATACATTTATCGACAACTTGTTCTGCATTTGTTGGTAATTTAGTTAGTAAATATTGATGTCTTTGCGCCATCTCTGAAAAGTTCGTCCAATTGCCTTCTGTTAAAGTTGAATGGAGTATAAAATAACTACCTAACACTTTTTGAGCTTCCGTTTTACTATAGTTATAAAAAGCATGAGCTATTTTAAGAGATTCATCGTATTGTCGAGAAAAAAGATAATACCAATAAATTCCATTTAAAAAAACTAAATTCTGTGGTTGGTATTTTAAACAAAGTTCTCCTAGCCCGGCACTGTAACTAAAAAACTTCTGATTATAACCCATATAATGGGCTTTGTTAATAATTAAATCAATAAATTGACCATCTCCGTCTTGATTAACTAAAATAGCTTCTGCTAATTGGACACTTTCTCCTAGAGGAAATTGCAAAACCTTGTCTAAAACTTCATAGATTAAATTAAAATCAATATTTTCTTTTTTACTACTTCTAATCAGTTCAATTAAATACCAATCATGGATATTTTGTTCTTGAAATTGATTTAAGAAAAAACTTAAATTTAATAAATGCAATAAATTATTAACATCATTAGGTAAAATTTCTTTGATTTCTTCTCTAATTGACAATGAAAATTGATAGTTTTTTAACTCTGATTGTCTTTGTGCTTCTTTGATTAAAACTTTTAATAAACTTTGTTGTAAATCTTCATGGTTATTTTTTTCTTCTAATTCAAAAAAAGGCATAAACCAAATTGCTTTTGCATCTTCTTTTCTGTTACAAAAGAGATATGCTAATCCTAAATACCAATAATTGTTAATTTCTTGTGGTTGATTGTCGATAATTTCTTCATAAAGATTAACTACTTTTTCATAATCTGATTGTTCTAAAAATGGTATTGCATCTGTTAACCATTTGGTCATATTAAAATACCTCTGATTTAATAATAATCAATTCTATTTTGACAAAAAATAAACGATGATTTTACAAGGTTTACCCACGAGTACTTTATTTCATTCTAAAATAAAAGTGAACCTAAATTGATTGAATCATTAATATTTTCATTTAGAGCTATTTTAGATAAAATAAGGTATGGTGATACATTATCAAATAACTTTCCGACAAGATTTTAATAGTTAGTATCTATAGCAAAGCAATGACCATTATTTTCAGGATATTAAAAAAAATTACAACTTATTAATAATTAGGAGTTTATTTTTGAGTTTTAACTTTTGCCATAACTTCTAGTTTTTCAGATCAAAATCAGCATATTATAGCACTACCAACTAACGTTAGGACATTTTAAAATCAGTTTTAAAAAGACATGGCAGACAATATTTCTATGTTATGTCTTAACAATAACCCGTAGTGCTATAATAAGTAAGCCAATCCCAAGTAATAATAATTGTTAAATTCTTCGGTATTTTCTTCAATTAATTGTGCATAAAAATTAATTAATGCTTGATAATTTTGATTCTCTAATAATTCCTTAACTTTTGGATGCCAACTGAGATTGGCAATGTTAACTTTGTTCTTCATTGTTTTTTGTCTCCTTTGGTTGGTAAAAATCAACTCTATGATAAATATCTTTCAGGGGAATTTGTGCTGATAATGATTCTAATTTAAGGGGTTGGGCTTGGTTTTTATACTCTGTCAAAACCCATTTTTGCTGTTGATTTTTGGCAAATTGTTCGATCTCATATTCATATTGATTAATTAAAATATATTCTTGTAAAGATTCAACCGAACGATAATATTTGAATTTCTGCCCTCTGTCATAGTCTTGGATAGAAAGGGAAAGCACTTCAATAATTACTAGAGGATTAAGAATGGTTGTGTTACTTTTTTCTTGATAAATCGGTTTATCAGCAATTATCATCACATCAGGATAGGTATAAACATTATATTCAGGTATATAGATTTTGACATCGCTCATAAATACCTCACTTTTTTGATCTTTTAAAAGGAAATTTAAGTGAGCATAAATATTACCACTAATTCTATTGTGATTAATTGTTGCACCCGCCATCTCGATAATTTCTCCATTAAAGTATTCATGTTTGGTTTGTGCTTTTTCTTCTAGTATTAAGTATTGTTGACGAGGATCGTCATTCACTTCATTTTTAGGGGAAATTAAAGTTTTTTCACTCAAGATTATCATTATTGATTATTCCTAATTTCGTGTTTACATAAAAACGATTTATTTTATCTTTGTTAAAATAGTTTACTTATTTGTCTTAACATAAATTTCCCACATTTGTTGATAAGCCTTTTCCATTTCCCTCGTAAATTGCTTCCCATTCCATAAGGGTGATGTTTTCTTAGATTGTCTTAATTTCCAACTAATTTCTTTTCTCAAATTTTTATCTGTACCCAACCTTATCCCCCACTCTATATACTCTTGATCACTCCAAGCAATACCTTCGTTAATTCCAGCATTCATCATAAAAGTATAACTATTACGGGCAGCAAATTGTTCGCCAACTCTTGTTACTAAAGGGATTTCCATCCATAAAGTTTCTAAGGTTGTAGTTGCACCATTGTAAGGGTAAGTGTCTAATACTACATCCGCGATCGCCAAATTAGCTCGATGAATTGCTTCAGTGGTAGTTTTTGGTAAAAATCTTAATCTGCTAATAGAAACTTGCTCTTTTTCTGCTATAGTTTTGAATAATTCCTGTACGAATTTATCAGTACCACTGCCCTTAATTAATAGATAACTATGAGGTATTGCTTTAAGAATCTTCATTTGCAAATGAATATTCTGAGGATTTCGTTTTAATGCACCTTGGACATTAAGAAATATAACTGCATTATCGTCAATCTCTAAATCTTGACGATTAATATTTGGTACATCCACTTCAAAACCATCAACGGCTAAATAAGTGGTAGGTAAACGCCATATTTTCTCTTGATAATAGTTATCGGCATTTTCGGGCAAAACGTAATTATCGGCAATAAAATAATCGATAGCTGGTAAGCCAGTCGCATCTAAACCTAACCAAGTCGCTTGAATCGGTGCTGGTTTTGCTGACATAACCATATTAGTTAAATTAAAAGTAACGCTATCTAAATCAACTAAAATATCAATTTCATCTTTTTGTATTTGTCGAATGGTATTTAAAACATCTCTTGTCAGATTATAACATTTTGTTGCTTTTTCTCGAAACCATTTTTGAGTAATTTCATCTTCATGTTGATTTAATAAATACAAATAAACTTCAAAATTTTCCTGATTATGATAATGAATTAACCAACGGCTTAACCAGCCAACAGAATGTCCTCGTAAAGTATGACCAATATATCCTATTTTTAATATTTTTTTTTCTTTAATTAATAGAGGAAAATCTACAGGGCAACAAAATTTTTCTTGAATATGTTTTTGAAAAAGATAAGCAACCGTATTAAATATGGGACGGTTTTCTCGAGGACTATCCCTAAGATATAGTAAATGTTGTACTGTTATTAAAAATGATTCAATCACAAATTTTTCTTTTATGGGAGAAATATCTCTAGTAATTTGCGATAACAAATTTTTATATTCTTCAGCTACTTCTCTATAACTAATCCAATCAGAAGTTGCTAAATACATAGCTAAATATAAAGTCTTGATATAAGTTTTTAAGGGTAAATTACTTAAAGGCACTAATTTATCTAATTGCTTAACTATTGCTAATCCATTTTCATAGTCAAGTTGATGCCGATAACGCCAAAATAACTCTTGTAATAAATAGATATCTTCCGGTTTTTGTTTTAAGCATTCCTTGATTAAATCTACAGAGAACAGATAATATCTTTTTTCGTAAATCATGTGTTGGGAAGCCGCAACTATTTTATCAATAAGGGTTTGTTCTCCCTTCGTATGGCTTAATACGGCTTCGGTAAATTCCATACTTTCAGGACAAGGATATTTCAAAATATCATTTAAAACTTCTTTTAATAATTCTTGATCTATATTTTCTGGCAAACTAACTTTAATTAAATCTATTAAACGCCATTCTTTTAAATAATCAAGATTAAAGTCTTCTAAAATAAATCCCAAATTCACTAAATGTAGTAAATTATTAATATTTTCTGGATCAATTTCTTTTAAATTAAATCTAATGGATTTTGCTTGAGAATAATTTTTTAGAGTTTCTTGTCTAAAAGCTTCTCTGTCTAAAATACAAGTTAAGTCTTTCGTCCAAATTTCTAACTGTTTTTGATCACTTTGACTAAAAAGCAAAAACCATGTAGCTTGAGCGTCTTCGTTTTGTTCTACTAATAAATATGCTAAACCTAAATACCAATAATTAGTAATGTCATTAGGATTATTCTCTATTCTTTCTTCATAACAACTAATTACTTTTTGGTAATCTTGTTGATCTAAAAAGGAGATTACTTCAGGACACCATTCTCTCATTTTAAAATTCCTTTAATTACAAATATTCCTATATTAATCTAAGTTGCTACCTATAGAAACAATCTTTTTGAAATCTAAAGCTTTGAACTAAACTTTGATCTAAAAATTTAAACGGTGTTAAAATAGCTTAAAACACTAGACTTGTTGCGAATTAAATTTTTACCTGTCTAAAACCCTTGTCACATAAGAGCTAAATTTTGTCAAAACACTATTTTGCAACAACTCTACTAAACATCTTGCAAAAAAAACATAATAATTAATAAAATACAGGAAATAAGCATAAGAATTGATGAAAACTTTATTATGATTCATTATATTTTTGACTTTCGCAAGAGGTCTACTGCGAAAACTCTTAGAGTATTAATTTCAGATCAGCTTTAGCTTTCAGCATTGAACTTGAGTTCAAGGTTACTTTGATAATAATTTTAAGATTAGGTAGCAACTTTGTTTCTATTACTATTTTTACGAATATTACTTATTCTACTTTTTCGGGCAATTCTACTCTAATTCTATTTCCTTCAATTTTAATTTGACCTCCTAGTTCTGTTATTTTGCTTTGGGCGATCGCCCTAGTTTCTTTATCTCTAGCATTTGCAAAAATCATTAACCATGCTGAAGCTACCACTTTTTTACTATCTGGTTTTTTCTCTAAAAAATTAGCAGTATCTTCGGCAAATAACCCTATATTTAAACTTTCTGGTCTGTTTTCTATCTTAGCCCACTGCCCAGCTATTCGGTAAGATTTTTTGGCTTCTTCCACATCATTTAAAAATAAAAGTTCGATAAGCCCTTTATATAACCATACTTGATAAGCTAAAGGTTGACTAGATTGAATAGATTTAAGTCCCTCATTCATCAAGGAAATACTAACTTCAGGTTTCCCCGCAAATAAAGTTGTAGCTGGTTCGAGAAAAAAATAAGCATTAACAAAACGAGGATCTCTCTTTACTATCATTTCAAAATAATCTGGAGCTAAAGCATAACCTGTAACGTTTCTAGCTTTAACATCTCCATAATATTGAACGAAATTTAAAAAACTCCAATCTGCTAAAAGATTATCAAATCCCAGAGAAGGAATTTTTTTTGCAGCGTTAATTTTAAGTCCAGCTTTTTTTTCTAGGCTGAAATATTTTTCTGAAGAGATTATTGTTTTTTTTGAAGTTAATGATGACAACAAAGATTTTTGTTGTCCAATGATGATAATCAAAGAGCAAACAAATACCAATATTAAAATAACTGATTCTTGTTTAATTTTCATTAAAAATTTACTGTAATTGTTCATAAATACCACAATCATTTACAGCTACAGGTGGTGCAATTTGAGATTCTATCGTAGTAGAAAAACAGCCAATAGAATTATAGATACCCCCATTAAAATAGACAGTTCCCGAATAACCCCTAGTACCATCTTCTTCAAAATCATTATTAACTAACTGTATTGTTGCTTCGGTTGACGTAGTAGTAAAGATAAAATCATCAATATATTTAGGTGAGGTTTGTACACCCAATTTGAGCAAAATGTCAGTAGAGGTAGCACCATTAGCAAATTCATTTTTTTCCCAGTGGAAGGCTTGTTGACTACGGTTAATTGTGCCAAGAGTAGTCCTAAATTCCAAGTCTCTAGCTTTTCCTACTTGCCCAAGAAAATTAGGGAGTGCAGTAACAGCAAGTAAACTTAGTATTATAAATACAATCAGTAACTCAATCAAAGTTAATCCATCTTCTTTTTTACTATGCTCAAGGACAAAAATTATTTTTTGTAATATAAAAATATTCATAAATATACCTCAAGTATGTGTTGCTATAAGCTAACGTTTTTTCAGTGTAGCAAAAAAAGAAATCAGATAACAAAGATTTCGCATGATTTTGATTAAGCTATAAAAACTATTGGATTTCTGCAGAATTAGCTGGACAAGATAAAGCATTGACGGTACCGGTTGGATTGGCTAGTACAGAAGCAATATCATTAGATTGGCAGAGAATTTGATCATAAGCACCAGCAGAATAAGCAATTGCACCAGAATAAGCACGAGTACTATCATTGGCTGCATTAGAATTTTCCGGTTGTGCGATTCCCAAACTACTGGTAGCTGTAGTTATCAGAGTTAGTGGGTTAGTTAGGTAATTAGTAGTTAAAGTTACGCCTAAATCGGTGGCGGCACTAGCAAAAACCTGTTTTTCAAAATGGTAGGATTGTTGAGAACGATTAATCGTACCTACTGTATTTTTTAGTTCTGTTTCTCTTGCTTTACCAACTTGACTTAATAAATTAGGCAATGCTACTGCTGCTAACACTCCAACGATGAT
Source organism: uncultured bacterium (assembly GCA_964634505.1). GTDB lineage: Bacteria > Cyanobacteriota > Cyanobacteriia > Cyanobacteriales > Cyanobacteriaceae > CAZWLZ01. The sequence continues at coordinate 13,906 of CAZWLZ010000049.1, forward strand.
TACGACAACTAATAATTCAATTAAGGTAAAACCTCTTTCGCCTTCAATTATTTTACTATTGAGGTAAGAAAGATATTTTAAGGTTAATTCAAGTTTCATCGTTTTTGTCTCCTTGACATTTTATTTAAAATTTTATTATTTCTCAAATAACTTACTAATGATACTTCAATACTTATCTCATCCTTGTTTTATAAAAATGTTAATATTTTTACTTCAATTAAAAAGCCAGATGGAATAACCATCCAGCTTCGTAAAGATTATTCCTAACAATACTTTAAACCCAAAGATCAAGTATTTATTAGATAATTAGTTGAGTTCAATCGAACCACCAGGACAAGCTAAAGCACCTTGGCTACCAGTAGGAGCTGCTAAACTCTGAGCAACGGCATCGGACTGACAAAGGATTTGCTCATAAGCACCAGCGTTATAAGCAATACGTCCTGAATAAGCACGGGTACCATCATTGGCAGAATCTGCGTTTGCTGGTTGAACATCTGCATCTGTGGAAGAGGCAGACGTGATCAAGGTTGTTGCGTTAGTTAAGTATTGAACAGGTAAGGTAACGCCTAAGTTAGAAACTACCGTAGTGAAGCTTTGACGTTCAAAATGATAAGCCTGTTGAGAACGATTAATCGTACCTGCTGCATTTTTTAATTCTGTTTCTCTTGCTTTACCTACTTGGCTTAATAAGTTGGGAAGAGCAACGGCTGCTAATACACCGATGATGATTACAACTACTAATAGTTCAATTAAAGTAAAACCGCCTTCGCCTTTAGCTTTTTTGCTGTTGATGTAAGAAAGATATTTAAGAGTTACTTCGGGTTTCATAGTTTTTGTCTCCTTGAGATTTTAATTTAAAATTTTGTTTTTTATTTCCTGTTTACAACTTACCCATTCAAAATAAAAAACATATCATTTTTTGAAATTTTTTTGAGAATTAATTTTGAGATTTGCTCAAGTCTTTTAATGATAAGGGTTTTAGAGAAAATTTTTTTTCTTAACATTACTTAATCAAACACTAGCTCCCTTGAGCTACCAAAGCGGGGGGTAAGATTCGTCCCCTTTATCCCCCAAGTTTGGCAGGGCTGTTTCATTCTACAGAAAAAGCAATTATAGGGTGATAGGGTGATAGGGGGAAATGGGCAATGATGACAAAAGTATATATGGCTGAAAAATATTAAAAATGAATCAATAATTAGGAAAATAGTTAGAAGTTTATCAAATTGCTTTTGAGACTGCTATGACAATTTTTGAAATAGCTC
>CAZWLZ010000050.1:0-15143 GCA_964634505.1 uncultured bacterium
TATTTTTTGTAATTTGAAAGATGATTAAATGTTTTGTGATGATTTTTATGGCGATCTCCTTTCTTAAAATAGATCTCAAATGGGTTCTATAATTGGGCGAGATTTGTCTGGCAAGGTTTAGAAAAAGAACTAGTTAGCGACAATGTAATCTAACTCTAGTTAGGGTTTGGTTGGGTTTCGATGCCTCTACCCAACCTATAATAATTAAGCTGTTTTGACTATTCCCATTGCCCATTGCCTATTCCCCTTTGTCCTTTGCCCATTACCTATTACCCATTACCCATTACCTATTCCGACTTACTAGGCTTATTTAAAAGTGGTGGTGAAATCGTTTCTTCTACATTTTTAGGAGCTTTTTCTAAAATAGGAGACTGTTCTTGATTGACAACAGGAGGTTGTTGATATGTTTCTCTTCTTTTTCTGCGTCTTTTTGTTCTACGAGAATCATTACTATTATTATTCAATTCAGAATTATTCTCATAGGATCGTCTTTTACGGCGACGACGACTGGATTTATAAGTAGTTTCTGAGTTATTATTTCCTATTGATTCTGAAGAATCTGAAGAGGTGATCATTTTTTGATAAGAAAGTTTTTTCGGCTTAATTGGTTCAACTTTTAAAGTAGTTTGTGTTACTTTCAAATTATCTGGTGGAGAAGGAAAATTTTCGATCGCCATTCCTTCGGTAGCCTCTAACATAAATTTACGCCAAATCACCGCCGCCATTGAACTTGAACTATCAGTAGGGGTATTATCATCATTTCCTAACCATACCCCCGTTACCAATTGAGGAATATAACCAATAAACCATAAATCTCTTGATTCGTCTGATGTGCCTGTTTTCCCTGCTGATGGCCTCCCAATTTGAGAAGGAATACCCGTACCACTATCAACTACTTTTTGTAACATCCAAGTAGTAATATGAGCTGTTTCTTTATTAATAGCCGCTGTGGGAGGGGGATTATTAGATTGATAAATAACCTCCCCTTGCATATCTAAAATACGATTAATGCTATAATTTGGCTGATATAAGCCCTCATTCGCCAAAGTGCCATAGGCATTAGTCAACTCCAATAAATTAACCTCAGATGCCCCTAAAGCGAGAGAATAGGTCGATTGTAGGGGGGATTTGATGCCCATTTTTTCTGCAACTTTAATAATAGGATTCCAACCCACATCAATTAAATTTTGCACCGCTACCACATTCAGAGAATTGGTTAAGGCTTGAGAAATGGTAACATAAGTACCTTTATATTTATCCTTGTAATTTTTAGGTTGATAGCCGTCAACTGTATAAGGTGCATCTAAATAAGACTTATTTGGTGTCATGCCCGAGGCGATCGCCGTAGCATAAACAAAAGTCTTAAAAGTCGAACCTGGTTGACGTTGGGCTTGAGTAACACGATTAAACTTATTTTGCTCAAAATCTGTACCTCCTACCATTACCTTAATTTGTCCGTTACGAGGATTAATTGCTACTAATGCACCTTCTTTAAAATTTTGCCAATCACCATAACGCTTGACTTGTCTATTAATAATTTTTTCAGCATTTTCCTGCCATTGATAATTTAAAGTAGTTTCTACCACAATTCCTCCCTCTTTCAACTTTTTATCGTCCACATAATTGGGAAGTTGTTCTCTGATATATTCAATAAAATAAGGTGCTTTTCTTTCTAAACGTTTGGGTTGTTTTTCGTTAAGAATTAAAGGAGTGGCGATCGCTTCTTGTACTTCAACAGAAGTAATAAAACCCATTTCAGCCATACGATTCAAGACTAAATTACGGCGTTTTAAAGCCAAATCGGGATTTTGTAAAGGAGAATAAACACTAGGTGCAGGTGCAATACCAGCAATAGTAGCTATTTCGGACAAATTAAGCTCATTAACAGACTTGCCAAAATAAATCCAAGCCGCATCAGCAACCCCATAAGCCCCCGATCCCAAATAGACTAAATTAAGATACTGTTGTAAAATTTGTTCTTTAGTGAGATTATCTTCCATTTTTTGAGAAATAATAAACTCTTTTAACTTTCTTTCCCAACTGCGTTGTTGATCTAAAAAAGCAATTCGGGCTAACTGTTGAGTAATAGTGCTACCACCTTCAGCTAATTTTTGAGAAGAAAGATTAACACCCACCGCCCTAGCAATACCTCGATAGTCAACCCCTTGGTGCTGATAAAAACGACTATCTTCTATGGCAATAAAAGCTTCTTGAATTTTGAGAGGAATCTCAGTTAATGGTAATTTCTCATGGGTAACAGAACCAAACTCAGCTAAAATGACATTATCTTCTGATTTGATCGTTAAAGTTTCTGGTCGTGAATAAGTAAGAACTTCTTTAACATCTTTTGGTATAGAAGATTGAATTATAGCAAGTTTAACACCTAAGAAAGCAATAAAACTGCCAGTAATAGTTAAAGCAACACTTAACCCCATCATTAGACGAGGTTTTTTTGATAACTTTTCAATTAAAATCTTACTTTTCATCGATGTTATAGGAAATATTAGTTATTAAATATTAATTATTAGATATTAGTAGTAGGGTGGGCAATGGCTACCTTAAACTCATCTGTAGCGTTTAAAATGTTTATTTAAGAAAATTGTGATTATTAAATCTTCATGATTTCCAAGACAAAATATATTTTAAAGGATAATAGATAAAAGGTGTCCAAAGACTACTAATGATAGCAGAAGTAAGAGATATTTTTTGATAATTTAACCAAACATTTAAAAGCATTTCAGCATGAATAAAACTATATTGAAGTGCTGTAATTGTTTCACTAATGATAGCCATCCCAAATACAATTAAAGTAGTAGAAATAATATTTTCCTTGACATACTTATCTTGATAGGCATTGGCCGTTAAAATTGCTACTGTCATTAAACTTAAAATATGAGTAGGATAGTTGCCTGTTAAACCATCATAAATTAAACCTAAACAAACAGCAGCCAAAATACTTTGCCATAAATTTTTATTAACACACCAACTAACTAACCAAATTAATAACCAATTGGGAGTTATACCTAATAACTCCATTCCTTTAATTCTTACTAATAATAAAAAGCAACAAATTAACACTGAAATAAAAACAGCAATAGTTTGATAAAATTTAAAATTAAATGATTTTTTACCAGACAAAATAAACACTATTTAATAGTAAGTAATAATTTCTAATAAGTAAGAAGGTTTTGGGTTTGGAGTTTTAGGTTTTAGGTTGATTAAGAAAGTTTGAGGTTTTGCAAGTGATATAAAAAAAAGAATTGGTTAGTAAATTATATCGATATCTCTATCTTTTTTCCCCTTTTTAAGGGCTGGGCTGTTTCATTTTAAAATTTATGGTTTGGATAAAGTAAGAAGTAATGAGGAATAAATAATAATTTTTTATAATTCATAATCAAATTGTGATTATCTCAATATTTTTTATTATTACTTAAAATTTGTCTAGAAGAAAACCCCCTAATACCCTAATACCCTAATACCCCATTCCCCATTACCCATTCCCTAACACCCCAACACCCTATTAATTTTTCTCTACAGTAACCCATTCTAAAAAATTAATAGGTGCAGAAAATTGAATGATAGCTTCAGGTGCTGGACTTTTATTCAAATCAATAGAGATAACTTTACCGATAGGAATATTAGGGGGAAAAATGGTACTAATAGAAGAGGTAGTAACTGTATCACCAATTTTTACATCAGCAACCTTAGCATAAAAAACCATAATTGCTGTTTGGTTAGAATTTCCTTTAATAAAACCCAAATAACGAGTACGAGTAATAGTAGCACCAATACGACTACTAGGATCACTAATCAACAAAACTCGGCTAGTATTAGGAGTAACTTCTATAATACGCCCTACTAATCCTCCAATCCCTTTGACTACATTATCTACTTTTACTCCTTGATTACTTCCTACCCCCAATGTTACTATTTGCCACCAAGCATCTGGGCTACGCCCGATAATCCTCCCTGTAATTAAATTTTCATTATTAGTTTGTTTATATTTTAAAAAATTTTTTAATTGTTTGTTTTCAACTTCTAATTCCTTAATTTTTATTTGTAACTCTTGAAAAAGAGCTTCTTTTTGAATTATTTGACGCTCTTTTTGTGTATATGGTTGTAAACTACGAGCAAAATTTCCATAGATTTCTAGTATGATTCCCCCCTTACTCTGAAAAAGAAATAAGGCGATCGCCAAACTTAAAATAGATAAAATCATTTGTAAGCCGTGTTTTTGCCACCACCGACGCACAATAAACATAGAATTTGTTTGAGTTGATAAGATTGATAAAATTGATAAGATTGATAAGAAATAAATGATTAATTAGAAATTTACTTACTACGACTAGCACGTTTTAAACGTTCATAATCTTCTAAAACTTTGCCCGTGCCATAAACAACACACTTTAAAGGATTAGGAGCAATATGAGTAACAATACCAGTTTCATTACCAATTAAACTATCTAAACCTTTCAATAAAGCACCTCCACCAGCTAACATAATTCCCCTATCAATAATATCAGAAGCTAATTCTGGAGGCGTATTTTCTAAAGTTTTTTTGATGGCCCCAATGATGAGCTGTAAAGGATCAATCATACTTTCTCTTATTTCTTCTACCGACACGGTAATCGTTCGAGGTAAACCAGAAAAAAGATGCAAGCCCCTAACTTCCATCGATTGACTATCATGTTCGGACGGATAAGCTGATCCTAATTTTATTTTAATCTGTTCAGCCGTTCTTTCCCCAATAATTAAGTTGTAAACTTTTTTAACGTAACGAGAAATAGAATCATTTAATTCATCTCCAGCAACCCTAACAGAATCACTCAAAACAGTGCCTTGAAGACTTAAAACTGCTACTTCCGTAGTGCCCCCACCAATATCCACAATCATGCTACCTACAGGCTCATCTACAGGCAATCCAGCCCCTAAAGCAGCAGCTACGGGTTCATCAATAAATTGAGTATCCGTAGCCCCAGAATGTTCGGCTGCTTCTTCGATCGCCCTTTTTTCTACATTAGTAATGCCACTAGGTACCCCAATCACCATCCTTGAATTAGTTAGGGGTTTATTACCTTTCACCTTATTAATAAAAGCCTCTAGCATTTTTTCCGCAATATCTAAATCAGTGATTACCCCATCTTTAAGAGGCCTCATGGCTTTAACATTAACAGGTGTCCTCCCTAGCATTTTTTTAGCATCTTCCCCTACAGCAATAGTTTTATTAGTTTCCAAATCAATAGCAATTACTGATGGTTCATCTAAAACAATATCTTGACCGGGTATATAAATCAAAGTATTAGCTGTACCCAAATCTATCCCCATATCACAAGAGGAAGATGTCAGATTAAAACGATCCAAAAAACCCACTTTTAATATCACTCCTTAAATAAATATAATTAAATTTTTATAATTAACAAAATATCTTAATCTACTTTAATTGACAATGCACAATTGACAATGCACAATTAATGATTATGAAAATTATTTCTTCTTTTTAGCTAAATCTTAGTTAGACTGTCAGTTAATTATATTATTGAATTGGAGTATTACAAATGAGTCTTAATGTAATTCATTTAGTTGGTCGTGCGGGTGGCGATCCCGAAGTTAAATATTTAGATTCGGGTAAAGTAGTCTGTAAACTTACTTTAGCAGTAAATCGTCGTACCAAAAAAGATGAACAACCAGATTGGTTTAATTTAGAAATGTGGGATAAAACGGCCGAGGTTGCGGGTAATTATGTTCGCAAAGGTAGTTTAATTGGTATCAAAGGATCATTAAAAATTGATACTTGGAACGATCGTTCAACAGGGGCAAACCGCTCTAGTCCAGTGATTAGAGTATCTGATCTTGAATTATTAGGTTCTAAAAAAGATAATGAAAGTAGTGGTAGTGGTCATAGTAATAATGACGATTATTAATCTAATAGCGATCGCCAAATTTCAATCTCCTAAACCAAAATTAGAACTTATCAATTACTAAAAATGCGAACTGCTTTAGTTCACGAATGGTTAACCCCAAAAGCCACAGGCGGCTCAGAATTAGTCGTAAAAGATATTTTAAAATTTATTGACGCTGATCTTTATGCGTTGATCGATTTTGAATCAACTAACCCCGAAAGTTATCTTTATCAACGTAAAATAGGCACAACTTTTTTACAAAAATTTCCTCGGGCTATTAATGGTGTACAAAAATACTTGCCCTTATTACCTTTGGCGATCGAACAATTAAATTTAACTGATTACGATGTAATTTTATCTTCTTCTCATGCCGTAGCCAAAGGAGTAATCACCCGCCCAGATCAACTACATATAAGTTACTGCCATACTCCCATGCGTTACGCTTGGGATTTAACTTTTGATTATTTGAATGGAAGTAAATTGGGGAAAGGTTTACCCGGTATTTTAACTCGCTATTTTTTACATCAATTACGACAATGGGATGTAATTTCAGCCAATAGAGTTGATTATTTTATAGCTAATTCAGCCCATACTGCCCGTAGAATTTGGCGTTGTTATCGTCGAGAAGCTAAAGTTATTTACCCCCCTGTTGACTTAGAGAAATTCATTTTTAAGGAAAAAAAAGAAGACTTTTATTTAATCGTATCTCGCCTAGTTAGCTATAAAAAAGTTTCTTTAATAGTAGAAGCCTTTAATCAATTAGGATTACCTTTAGTAGTCATTGGAGACGGCACAGAATTAGAGCAAATTCGTCAAAAAGCTCTTCCTAATATTACAATATTAGGATCGGTATCAGATGAAATTCTTAAACAGTATATGTCTTCGGCAAAAGCCTTTATCTATGCTGCTTGTGAAGATTTTGGTATTGCTATTGTAGAAGCTCAAGCCTGTGGTACACCAATAATAGCTTATGCTGGAGGAGGTGCATTAGAAACAGTCAAAGATATTCGTCAATATCCTGATGATGGTACGGGAATTTTATTTTACCCTCAAACTGTTACAGGCTTGATCGAAGGAGTAAAAAGTTTTATTATGTTAGAGAGGAGTTTTAAACCAGAAAATAATCGTTTACACGCTGAACAATTTAGTTCAAATACTTTTAAAAAGTCTTATTTAGAATATTTTGATTATTGTTATCAAAATTTTTCTCAAAAAAAAGAGCGGTAAATCGATCTTTTTGGTAAAAATACTAGAAAATAACATTATGGGTAATTAATCCCAATTTTCTGGTTAATCAAAACAACAACTAATAAATTTATTGTCCATAGGACAATTTAATAGTTGTTAATTATTTATTATGGTGTGATGTGAAGGAGTAAAAATGACTGCAAATAGCCAACTTGTGTCGGTTAAGTTGATTCAAGGTTTGGCAAGACGAGGCTTAGTACAGCCGTCTCGTCAGCTAAATCAAGATAAATCAACGATTAAATTTAAAAAAGAATTTTACAAAAGAGTCTTTGACATTGTCTTTTCCGCTTCGTTTTTAGTAATTTTTTCGCCACTATATCTAATTTTAGTGGTCTTAATTGCTATTAGTTCCCCTGGCCCTATTTTTTATACTCAAGATAGAGTAGGCAAAAATTTTCGTCATTTCAAATGTTTTAAATTTAGAACTATGGTTCAAAATGCCGATCAAGTTTTAGAGGATGTTTTAGCCAAATGTCCAGAAAAACGCAGAGAATATGAGGTTAATTTTAAATTAAAAAATGACCCTCGTATTACTTGGATTGGTAAATTTTTGCGTGTTACCAGTATTGATGAATTTCCTCAATTTTGGAATATTCTTAAAGGTGATATGAGTGTCGTTGGCCCTCGTCCATTAGTGCCTGAAGAGTTATATATGTATGGCAGTAAAATGGATAAGGTTTTAACCATTAAACCGGGCGCTACGGGGTTATGGCAAGTTTCTGGTAGAAATGATATTCCTTATCCCCAACGGGTACAAATGGATGTTTATTATGTTAACAATCATAATTGGTTATTAGATGTTTGGATTGTTTTAAAAACTGTGGGCATTGTTCTATTTCCTCGTAATAATGGGGCTTATTAAGGCGATCGCCATCTCTTAAAATCTGATAACACTTTTTAAAACAGCTAAAAATTAACTCCTCTTTCCTAGGGGAGTTTTTTATTGATTTGGTTAGATGGCGATCGCCATTTAATGCGTTCTATAGCACTAAGTTCTCAGGTTAGGACACTAGTTTAAAGTTTATTTCCCCCTTTTTAAGGGGGTTAGGGGGATCGAAAATATCCTAAAATTAAGTTGGTACTGCTATAACATCAAAATTACCAAATAGGATCACTATAAACATTAATAATTAACTCTTCCATTTCTGGGGGAATAGAACTAATACAACTACAAATTTGAGTTCCATCTTCCAATTCTACTTCACAAGCATGACATGAACCCATTAAACAACCAGTAGGAATAAACACTCCAGCTTTTTCTGCCACATCTAATAAAGGTTCACCGACTTCAGCATTAATAACAATATTATCAGGTAAAAAACGGACTTTAATACTCATTTTTAATAACAAAAAATATATATAACAATCGAACACTATGAAAAGAAATAAGCGTAACAAAAAACGAGTTAGTTATAACATAACATTATCTGTCTTTATATCTCCGCGATCAATATAAATTTTGCTTCGCTTTTCTGTAGTAATGTTCTCATCTATAATCGTTGGATTTTATTTTTCTGAAATCTCAGAGAATGCTTTCTCCTATTTCTTGATCAATAATTTCTTTGGTTATATCTCCGATAATCTTTTCCATTGTAAATGATTCATTTTCTTGGATTTATTTTCGCTTGATGAAAATCTTTCATAAATTATGTGCCGTGATTTTATTATAATTATTTAATCTAACTTGACATAATAGAGTTATTTTAGTTAATCAAAACTAAAGATCGATCGCCTCTACAAAAAGTTAATCTTTGTTAATTGAAACTAAAAATCAAAGCTAATTTTAATCTTAACTTTCGATCTTCATATCCTAATAATAAATAAGAAACAGCAGAGTTAATCAATTAAAAAACTATTCAAAATTTCTTGAATATGAATTTATTTGATAAAGCAAGAATTGATCAAAACTTTATATAAAAATATTATTTCTTAAGATAAAATGATGATATATAATAACAAATATAAATCTTACTGAAAGTTTTTTTCTATAATCAATCTATAAACATTTGAATGCAATTTTAACTTAATAATTTATCTTTAATAATTGAGAAAATGGCAAACAGAAATTAAACTTAATTTTTGAGATATAAAATCAAAATTCTATTCAATTTTTTAATTAAACACTAATTTTAGTTAGATAAAATAACTTACCAATCATCAATATTTAAACCTTCTCAATCTTAATTTTAATACTAAAAGGAGAAATATTATTATGGCTACTGCTATACCGATCGCCACTTTACCCCAAATAATTCCCCCTTTAATAGGAGAAACAGCAGTTACTATACCTATTACTTTTGAAAATATTGGTACGGTAACAGGTTATGGTCCTTATCTTAATTTATTTTTAGATGTCACAGGTAAAGATGGTATTTCTCAACCGGATGGAACATCAATCCTTAATAATAATAATGATGGTGCTTTTGATGGCTTAAAAACTAATTCTATTCAAGCTAATTATTTAGGATTACCCATAACTCAACAAATTCTTACTTTTAAAGATTTAGGTAATGGTATTCCTCAAATTGAGCATCCCTACGCCTTAGATAATCAAGGAAATAAACTGATAATTAATGCTCCTAGTGGTTTTGGTTATGGCGATCAATTAGTGGTATTATTATTACCATTCGGTAGTTTTGTCCCCTCTGAACCGTCTGTAACCGTTGATGTCAGTATTGATGTTAGTAACTTAGCTGATCGAGATCAACCTCTAGCAATTGCTGTCAGTGGAGGTTTTCAATTTGGATTAGACCCGTTAGATAATCCTACAGGCCCATTAGAAGGGACTTCTAGCACTCCTGATCCTTCTATTGATGGCACTCTTACCAATCTTCAAACAGAAGTAATAAATCCTCAATTAGTCACGTTCAATAAAATAAATAACGCCCCCGAAAGTGAGACAGCAACGGGGGTTAATTTCCCCCGACAATACACCATTAAAGCTAATATTGCTACTGGACAAACTATTGATAATTTGATTCTTACTGATGTATTGCCTAATAATGTTCAATTTACTCGCATTGTCAGCACGTCAAAACCCATAATTTCTAGTATATTGCCCAGCACTACAATACCGGGTGGTAATTTATCTCTTAATTTTGGTAGTGTTACGGGGGTTAATAATGTTGATAACGAAATTGAAATAGTTGTAGAATTTTTTATTCCCCGTCTTGATAATACTAATAATAATGTACTTAATCCAAAGACAGCAGATGATGTTACTTCAGAGAATAATATTAATTTAATTGGTAATTGGTCTCCCTTAGATCAACGAGATAAACGTGAAATTGTTAATATTGATCCTCCTTCTGCTGAAAATATTTTAACAGATAAGGCGATCGCCATTCAAAAAGCAGTAGCAATTTCCCAAGATAATAATGTTAAAGGATTATCCCCCGGAGATATTCTCGAATATACTATTGATTTTCAAATTTCTGATTATTTCGCTTTTCAAAAATTAATTATTAGCGATATTCTTTCCGATGGACAGGAATTTTACTCTACTTTACAACCTACCTTAATTATATTTGAACAAAATACTTTATCTAATGGTCTTATTAATAGCAACAATTACAGCATTACCCTAAATACGGATGGCATTCCTAATAATAATTTGCCTTTGGCTGGGAATTTAGAGGGTAGTAGTAATATAGTATTTAATATTTCTAATGAATTAATTGGCAGAGGAGCAGACGGCAAATTATTGGGTAGCAATATTTTGCCAACTGGTGGGCGATCGCCAAATGATTATATCGCTAATTCAGGGGCAACTACAGGAAAATTAACCTTTTATACCAAAGTTTTAAATAGTTTTCGAGAATATTTTCCTTCAGGAGAAAATGCTTTAGACGAGGAGGATTCTTTAACTAATGACATAACAATTAGTGGCGATGTTTTAGATGTAAAGACTTTGAGTCCTAATGGTAATAATGAAATTGATGATAGTTCAACGACTATAAGTCTTGATCGAGGTTTGCTTTATAAAAGTATTTATGCGGTTAATGGTATAATTGCCAATGGTGCAGATACTGATACTGATTTCAGTAATGGTGTTACTGGCTATGTTAACCCGAATATTTCTCAAGGAGATCAAGTAACATATCGTATTACTTATACTTTACCCGATAGTGATATTGAACAATTAAATTTTACTGATTTTTTACCTTTACCTTTATTTAACTCTACAGAATTAAGCAATAATTTTCATACCACTATTAATAAAACCCCTCCTATTGCTGGTCAGATCAAATTTGCCCCTCAAGATACGTTTTGGAATGTATATAAATTAGGCACTGACGGTATTTTAGGAACTAATGATGATAAGACAGTACCCTTAATAACTATCAATGCTCAAGGTAATAATAGTAATTCTTTTAATATTTCTTATGGTGACTTTAATATTGGTGTCGATCGCCGAACAACAATTGATATACTCTTTACAGTAACCGCTACATCTGAACCTTTTGCTGATAATTTATTTTTTACTAATGAAATTTCCCAAAGTCAACAAAATACTAATCAAAATATAGTTACTCAAAATGCTATTGTTCAACTTAAAGTAAGAGAACCTGATTTAAATATTACCAAAGGAATTATTGCTACTAAGGAATCTGGTAGTAATATTTATGACACTTCTAATAATACCTTAACAGGTAATCCCACTCTAGCTAATCAAACTTATAATCCTGTAACTCGTAGTTTTAATGGTGTAATTAATTCTAATAATTTAGCTAATGATTCTAATGATAGTAATGCCCAAAATCTTGATGCTGGTGACACGGTTACATTTGCTATTCTAGTTGAAAATACTGGCGGTAGTAGTAAAGGTGCTTTTGATGTGGTGATTTGGGATAATTTACCCGCTGGTTTTAAAATTCCTAGCAATGGTAGTATCAATCTTAAAGTAATTGATGGCACAGGGGCTACTTATAATTTTACTGATCTCAATAATAATCCTTTATCCACTGATATAGCCATTAATTCTGCATTTTTTACTCCTGATACGGGAGGTATTAAATTAGTTGATCCAGGTCCAACTAATAACACTAATGGTACTATTCCTAATTATGGTAGTTTTGTTAATGCTTTAAATGATATTAATACGGGGGCGATCGATGGCTATGATCAACAATTAGGTTTTAATACTACTACTGGACGTAATTTGGCGATCGCCATTTTTGATTTAGAAATAGATGGCACAGTAACACCTAATCAAATCATAACGAATAGAGGAGTCTTAGAAGGTTATGGCGGTAGTGAAAATGGAGTTAACTTTTTACCCGATCCTACTACTGGTGATAAGCAAAAAAATGATAAAATCGATGATGCCACTACTACGATCAAAACAATAAAGGTTAACAAATCTTTAGTTAATACTTCTGAAACTTTTACTAATAATGATAATGTGGCGATCGGTGAAGTGGTTACTTATCGTTTACAAGCAGAGATCATTGAAGGTGTAATTGCTAGTTTCAATTTCCGTGATACTATTCCTTTTGGTTTAACTTATTTGGCAAATACTGCTAAAGTTGCTTTTATTTCTAATCAAACTTCAATTACTTCTAATCTTTTTTCAGGGGATGCCCTTGACTCAACAGGATTAAATATTAGTGGTAATTCTCCTACTACTTCAGACTTTACTTTCTCTAATGTCACTATTTTAGGACAACAAATTGATTTTAATTTTGGCGATGTTATTAATGGCGATCGAGATACGGATAAAGAATATGTAGTAATAGAATTTCAGGCGTTAGTTGATAATAATAATCGTGGTTTTAATAATGTTGTTACTAATGATAATGGCTTACCTTCTCAAAATAACTCCTCAAATGATCGCACAGAAACTCGCCGTAATAGTTTTATAGCGAAAACCGATAGTACTACTTTAGTAACTTCTAATAACGTAGATGTAACCATTGTTGAACCCGTTATAAGCAGTGTAACTCAAACTGTTTCACCTACAACTAATTTAGACGCTGGGGATACTATTACTTATACCGTTACTTATACTAATACTGGTAATGCAACTGCTTTTGATGTTAACTTAACTAATCTTGATGGTGATTATCTTAAATTAGTTAATGCAACCTTGAGTAGTATTACTAAAAATGGTGTCAATATAACAGGTGATACCAATCAATTCATCAATAATTCTAATAGCGGTAATTTTAATTTAACTCTTAATCAGGTTGATGTTGGTGAAACTATTGTTATCAGTTATACTGCAAAAGTTTATGACAGTATTAAGCCTCAAGAAACAATCAAAAATACTGCCACTGTAAGTTATACCAGTCTTCCTGCTGATAGTTTTATCAATCCATTTGTTGAAAGAAATGGAAATGATGTCACGATAATTAATAATATTACTACGATTCAAGGGGTTAATGATTATAAAGTTTATGATTTTGATAATGTCACAGCCAATAATATTAATATATCTAAAACTATTATTGCTACCTCAGAAAATCATACTAATAATAATGAAGTTGCTATTGGAGAAATAGTTCGCTATCGTTTGGTATCCAGAATAATTGAAGGAGTTATTGATAATTTTAATTTTTCAGATCGACTACCACCAGGTTTAACTTTTCTTAATGATAATACGGCTAAAGTTGCTTTTATTAGTAATAATAACGGTATTTCTTCCAGTAAAAGTAGTAATCCAAGTTTAAATGTCAATGGTAACGAAACATTAATTGCGAATAATCCCAATACTTCGATCTCCAATTTTATTATTCCTGCTTCTGCCATTACCAATAGCAACGGTAATACAATTACAACTTTTAATAGTGGTGATGATGTCTTTTTTAACTTTGGTACAATTAAAAATTTAGATAACGATACTGATCAAGAATTTATTGTAGTAGAATTTAATGCTTTAGTTGATAATAATATCATTAATCCTAATGATAATGGCGATCGCCTAATCAATAATTTTATAGCACGTAGTAATAACAACCCTTTAACATCATCGACTAATAGCCCAACTCTGACGGTAATTGAGCCCTTAATCAATAATGTTAATAAAACGGCTAATCCCATTGTGGGAGTTGATGCCCAAGATACTATTACCTATACTGTAACCTACTCTAATACAGGCACAACTAACGCTTTTAATGTCATTTTAATAGATGATTTACCTAACGCTTTTACTAATATTAATGGTGGTAATGCTAATAATATTAGTGTTGTTATTAAAAATAGTAACAATGTTGATATTACTAACAGTCGCAATATTACTAAAAATATCGGTGGTGATGGAAATCAAATCACTATTGAAATTGACCAATTAGCCATTAATGATCAAGTTAAGGTGGTTTATACTACTGATTTAATTGCTAATGTTATCGCAGGAGATTACACTAATACAGCTAATGTTACCTATACCAGTTTACCCTCAGAATTTGGTACGATTGTTAATCCAACTGGTTCAAGAATTACTGACCAATCAGGCACCATAAATGGTGAACGTAATGGCTCAAATTTGCCTAGTATTAACGATTATTTTAACAGAGATAGTACCACCATTACTGTAGATTCCAACCCAGCGAATAAAGTAATAGAAAGCACCAATCAAACTTTTACCAATGGGTTAAATGTGGCGATCGGTGAAACTGTAGAATATAGTATTACAGTCCGTATTCCTGAAGGTACAACTCAACAAGTTAAATTGGAAGATATTTTACCTAGTGGGATGAAATTAATTAGTTTAGATAGCTTTATTCCTATCGTTAGTGGTAGTAGTGATTCTAATTTAATCTTTTTAGATATAAATAAAAATTCTACTTATCAAAATACAGATAAATTAATTACCAATAATCTTTTAACTGATAATAATTTCTTTACATCTAATAACAATACTATAACTGCAACTTTAGGTAATATTGTCAATCTTAATAACACTCCTGAAGTAGAATTTATTAAATTAAACTACACTGTAGTTATTCTCAATGATACCAATAATAATGATGGCGATCGCCTAACAAATAGCGTTAC
>CAZWLZ010000051.1:0-14883 GCA_964634505.1 uncultured bacterium
AAGATACCTAAATATACCTAAATATACCTTTATATTTATTATATATATTTTATCATTGATAAGAAATAACAATATAACAAGATACCTAAAGATACCTAAAGATAGTTATAATAAAAGTAAAGAAAAAGTTCTACAAAATTACAGTTTTATAGAACTTACATAAAATCACTAATATACTACTATGATACTACAAACAGAAGTTACCGAGACAACATTAACTGAAAATGAAATAATTAATCAATGGCTATTTGGTAAAGCTAAATCTACTCAAAAAACTTATTTATCTGTTATTGCACAATTTAGAAAATTTGAAGGGAAACAATTTAATGAAATAAATTTATCTGATATGCAAAGATTTGTTAAGTTTTTAGAAATTAGAAATTATGCTAACAACACAGTTATCAATAAAATTAATATTGTTAAGTCTTTGTTCAGCTTTTTATTCAAGATGCAATACATAACAAAAAATTTAATGATTATGATTCAGTCTCCTAAACAAGCCAAGACTTTAAAAAACAAAGTTATTGAGTTAGACGTAATTAAAGATTCAGTCAATCTAGCTAAAAGCAATAGAGATAAATTAATCATCAAAACGCTTTACTCACTAGGATTAAGGGTGAGTGAATTGATTAACCTTAAGTTTTCTGCTATTTACAGCAACGGGAACAACTGGTTAGTTGATGTTATTGGTAAAGGTAATAAACTCCGCACCCTAAAAATAAATAATTCTCTCTATCTTGAGTTAATGGAATTGAAAAAAAATAACCCTACTGAGTATATTTTTATTACTACTCAAACAAAAAATAAAGGAATTTCAATTACTAGAGATTCAGTAAATAAACTTCTTAAAAAACTTAATTGTACTCTCACACCGCACAAACTAAGACATAGTTTTGCTACTCACGCATTAACTAATGGCTGTCAATTAGGGGTTATCAGTAAGGCATTAGGTCATAGTTCGATTACCACGACAGAAATATATGCTCAGTTTTTAGAGACTGAATCAGCAACCGACTTTATTACTATTTAAAATTATGAAAAAATTGCTTTGTTTATTGCTGTTATTCTCAATTTCTAGTTGTTCAGTCATGGCAATTAATGATTTTGACTATACAGTTAAAAATGTCCATGATGGCGATACTCTAAGAGTTATTAAGGATAATCAAGAATATAAGATTAGGTTAGCTTGTATCGATGCTAGAGAATTAAAACAAAAGGGGGGTATTGGCGATAGAGACTTTTTGAGAAAATTAATTAGGGATAATGGTGATCGAGTTAAATTAAATGTTACTGGTAAAGATAGATATAAGCGATTAATTGCTGAAGTTTATGTAAAACAAGGATTTATTCAAGAACTTCAAGTTAAAAACGGGAAAGCTTTTAGTTATCCCCAATATAAAAAAGATTGTCCTAACTTCCCAAAAATAGAAAATGCCGAACAGTTCGCCAAAAATAATAAATTAGGTTTATGGTCAGAAAAAAATGTTATCCTCCCTTCTGAATTTAGGAAAAAAAAGTAGCTGTAAAAAATAGCTACTAATAAAAAAACAAACAAAACTAACAGAAGTTAAAAAAATGAATATTAAAACAGTTGTTTTTATGTATTGATTTTTTCAATTGAGTTTACTTATATTTTAACAACTTTTACCAGTAAAATGATAGTGTTCAAGATAATTATGACAAAAACAAGGAGTAAAAACTCCTTTCCTCAAAGATTCTGGTCATTGTTATAGCACTGAAACAAAACTAGATGAAATCAAGCTGTCAGACCAAAAGCTTAACATACCATCTAACTCTCATTGACAAGTAACACCAATCAAAGCCCCCTCAGGAATATTATTGATAAATTCGTCTGGCCCATCGAGTATAGCTTGACGGTCAAACCCACAATTATCAAAGACTTCTCCACTGATAATACCCCGCTTGAGCCCCCCTTCAATATGCCATACAGTCCCAGTGCTATTGCGAATAAGAGTGTTGTCAGGATAAGGCATCAAAGTGCCATCAGGAATAGCCCTAATGATGTTATCTGGCACTAAACGTACAGCTTTAGGGTCAAATTTATAAGCAGCAAATATTGACCCATGAATAATGCCACGTTTATAACCACCTTCAATGCGCCATACAGCCCCACTGCTATTACGAATAAGAGTTCCTTCCTCGTAAGAAATAAGTACATTGCTTATCTGATCTGCCATTTGACGCTGTAAATACTTATCAAACGGCATATCATTATGAGCAAGGCGCTTTGCCTTAGTACCATTTGACCCAGACCAACAGCCACTAAAATTACATCCTGGCAATCTCCAGCCGTCGCAAGTTACTTCACTTGCATTACATGAGACTCTAATCTCTGAACCATCTTGGTTTCGCGCCAAGTTCTGTTCAGACTGATCACAACTCCCAGCACGACACCCAGATATAGAACCATTAACAAGTCTGCTGTCAAAGGGAACTACATTACTTGAGTTAAGACCATTCTTTTGCCATCTGTTAAAAAAATAATCTACGTTCGATGGGATTCCACGACGAGTCACAGGCTCACGCAAACCACCAGCAGCGGTAGGATCAATAACGCCTAGAAACTGGATGCGCCTAGTAATACGTGGTACTAGACTAATAAGTGAGTCACCTCCAAAACTATGCCCAATCAAAATCAGTGGACGATTAGGATCAAGTTGGTTTATGAAATTAGTTGCCTGACGCAAAAACTCAGCGTCATTTGAGGTTGAACTTCTCTGGTTTGCACCATTCTCAAAACTGTCCCAAGGAACGTATCGTATTTCTGAATTGGGAGGGAGTGCCTGTACAACTATATCCATATATGGATCAAAGTTACCGTTAGTGTACCGTCCCCAAGTACAACAATCTCGATAACCATTAACAAATACTACATATGGACGAACTAATGACTGGGCATTTACTTTTGCTACAGGTAAGTCTCTAATATTTAAAGGATTTATGACTAAGACTAAACTTAGCAAAAAGATACTGATACTAAATAAAATGCTACGATAATTTTTCATAAGATTTTGTTTTATATATATATATACCATTATTAATGACAATGATTACCACAAATTAAAACTCACTCTATAACCCTATCTATAGCAAAAGACAAAGGTAAAATATAGATTAGAGTTACTCTTTTAGGTTTTATAATGTTCCAATCAACTCGTTTTCTGCTGTAATATCAAGTTTGCTTTTATCGTTACAATAAAATCACTGCAAATTATTAATGCATAAAGATTTTAATATTAAAATCCTAATCATATTGACGATTGCTATAAAATAGTAGTCAATATATTTTTATAAATAATCTTATTTACAAAAAGCGATCGCCATAATGACTACTATTCAAGACATTCTAAAAGAATTTAGGGAAGCGAAAACATCCAATCGTGATATGGGGGATAAGTTTGAACGATTAATGCTTTGCTATTTCAAAAGCGATCCGCAATATCAAGATTTATTTAGTGATGTTTGGATGTGGATGGATTTCCCTTTGCGTAATAATGAAGTCGATACAGGAATCGATTTAGTAGCCCAAGAACGTGCTACGGGTGAATATTGTGCTATTCAATGCAAGTTTTATAATCCTAATAATCCTCTTGATAAAAAAGGTATAGATTCTTTTATGAGTGCTTCAGGTAAGGCACATTTTACCAGAAGATTTATTATTTCTACTACCGATAAATGGAGTAAAAATGCTGAAGATGCAATAAAAAATCAACAAATCCCCGTTACTGTTTTGGGAGTTCAAGATTTAGTTAACAGTCCAGTTGACTGGAGTAAGTTTAATTTTAAATCTACTAAACCACTCAATTTAAAACCCAAAAAGGTAATAAGACCCCATCAACAAATAGCTTTAGATAAGGTTGTTAATGGTTTTTCTGATGCGGATCGGGGTAAATTGGTCATGGCTTGTGGTACTGGTAAGACCTTTACTGCTCTTAAAATAGCTGAACATTTTGCCGAAAATAATGCTTTAATTTTGTTTTTAGTGCCTTCTATTTCGTTATTATCTCAAACTCTTAAAGAATGGACAGCTGAAACTCAAAAGTCATTACATAGCATCGCTGTTTGTTCAGATGTTAAGGTTGGTAAAAATAAAAATGCAGATGATGGTGATATAACAACCAATTACTTAGCTTTCCCCCCTACTACTAAAGCTCAAGATATTATCGATTCCTACAATTTTCATAATGGCAAAAAAGATTTTACGGTAATTTTTTCAACTTATCAGTCTATTCAGGCGATCGCCGATGCTCAACAAAAAGGCTTACCTGAGTTTAATTTAATAATTTGTGATGAAGCCCACCGAACAACGGGCGTAACCCTTGCTGGAGAAGATGAATCTCATTTTGTACGTGTTCATAATCAAGACTTTATTAAGGGCAAAAAACGTCTTTATATGACGGCTACCCCTAAGATTTTTAGCGATGATACTAAAGTACAAGCTAACGAAAATTCAGCCTATCTTTGTTCAATGGATAATGAAGATATTTATGGAAAGGAATTTTATCGGTTAGGTTTTGGGGAAGCTGTTAATAAAGGGTTATTGACTGACTATAAAGTTTTGGTTTTAGCAGTAGATGAAAAATTTGTTAGTTTAACTTTTCAAAGACAATTAGCTGATGAAAATAATCAACTTAAATTAGATGACGCTGTTTTAATTACGGGATGCTGGAATGGTTTATCTAAGCGTTTCATTGATACTAATATTGATGATACAAACCCCATGAAAAGAGCGGTTGTGTTTTCTAGTAATATTAATAACTCAAAAAAAATACCTGATTTATTTTCTCAAGTTATTAAGGGTTATAAAACTTTTAATCCTAATGAAGATAATTTTTTAAATTGTGAATTAGATCATGTTGATGGTACTCAAAATTCCTTAGAGAGAAATTCTAAATTAGATTGGTTAAAAGAGGATACTCCCGAAAATGTTTGTAGAATCTTATCTAATGTTCGTTGTTTATCTGAAGGTGTCGATGTGCCTTCGTTAGATGCAGTTATATTTTTAAGTCCTCGTAATTCAGTAGTTGACGTGGTGCAGTCCGTAGGGCGAGTTATGAGAAAAGCAGAGGGGAAAAAATACGGTTATATTATTTTACCTGTGGGTATTCCAGCTGATACCACCCCAGAAAACTCATTAAAAGATAATGCTAAATATAAAGTTATATGGCAAGTTTTACAAGCATTACGGGCGCATGATGATCGATTTAATACAACTGTTAACCAGATCGATTTAAACCATAAAAGACCTGATAATATTAATGTTATTGGCGTGGGTAAGGATAAAACCGATCAAGGGGGTAACAGTTCAACTCAATCTACAGCTAAAAATCTTAATTTAGACTTTAATTTTTCTGTTGATGAATGGCGTAATGCTATTTTTGCCAAGATTGTTACTAAATGTGGCGATCGCCGATATTGGGAAAATTGGGCGACTGATATAGCCTCTATTGCTGATACTCATATCACCCGTATTAAATCCCTTCTCTCCTCTCAATCCGAAGCTAGATTTGCTTTTGATGATTTCCTCTCTAGTCTTCACAATACCCTTAATCCTAATGTTACTGAAGATGAAGCTATCGAAATGTTAGCTCAACACCTCATTACTAAGCCCGTATTTGATGCTTTATTTGAAGGGTATGAGTTCACTAAATCTAATCCCGTATCTTTGACCATGCAAAGGATTTTAGATGTGTTAGATGGTCACTCATTAGCTAAGGAAACTGAAACATTATCTAAGTTTTATCAAAGTGTTAGGGATCGGGCTTCTGGTATCGATAACGCAGAAGGTAAACAGAAAATAATCATTGAGTTATACGATAAATTCTTTAAAAATGCCTTCCCTCGCTTGGTTGCTAGATTAGGCATTGTTTATACTCCCGTAGAAGTTGTTGATTTTATTATTCATAGTGCAGACGTTGCTTTAAAACAGGAGTTTGGGGTAAGTTTATCTGATGAGGGTGTCCATATACTTGATCCCTTTACAGGTACGGGGACGTTTATGGTGAGGTTATTACAAAGCGGATTAATTAAACCAGAAGATTTAGAGCGTAAATATAATTCAGAGTTACACGCTAACGAAATTGTATTATTAGCGTATTATATAGCGGCGATAAATATAGAGGATACATACCATTATTTAACTGGTAATACCTATAAGCCATTTAATGGAATAGTGTTAACTGATACGTTTCAGATGTTTGAAAATGAAGGTACATTTTTAGATGAAATGTTTCCTGAGAATAATGAGAGAGGGAATAACCAAAAGGGTAAAGATATAACGGTAATAATTGGTAATCCACCATATTCTGGGGGGCAAAATAGTGCCAATGACAATAATCAAAATCTTAAATATCCTAATTTAGATGAAAAAATTAGCAATAGTTATACTAAACACTCAAACGCAACTAATACAAATACATTAATTGATTCGTATATCAGAGCTTTTAAATGGGCTAGTGATCGCATAGGGAATAAAGGAATTGTTTGTTTTGTTAGTAATGGGTCTTTCATTGATAGTAACGCAATGGATGGTTTTAGAAAATGTTTGGCTGATGATTTTACTAACATTTATTGTTTTAATTTAAGAGGTAATGCACGAACTTCTGGAGAACAAAGACGGCAGGAGAAAGATAACGTTTTTGGAATGGGGACGAGAACAACGGTTGCGATAATTATCTTGATCAAAAATCCAGCTAAACTACCATCAAATAAAGTATTTTATTATGATATTGGGGATTATTTGAATCGTGAACAAAAGTTAAATCATCTTAAAACCTTTGGGAATATTTCAGGGATTAAATGGGAAACAATAAGTCCTAATGATTATTATGATTGGATTAATCAACGTAATGAACTTTTTGAAAGTTTTTGTCTATTAGGAGATAAAAAAAATAAAACAAATCAAACTATTTTCGATATTTATTCTAATGGTTTATTAACTAGTAGAGATTCATGGATATACAATTTTTCAAAACAAGTTTTATCTAGTAATATAAATTACTTAATTGACTTTTACAACGCACAAGTCAAATTTTATGAGTCACTGTCTGAAAAAATAAATATTGATAATTTTATATACAATGATCCTAAAAATATAAGCTGGTCTAGTAGCTTAAAAGATTACCTTAAACGAAAATTAAAATTTGATTTTAACGATCAATTACTGAGAACTGGTATTTATAGACCCTTTTGCAAACAATGGTTATATTTTGATGATTATTTGAACCATCGGACTAGTCAATTACCTAAAATTTTCCCTAATCAACAATTAGAAAATTTGGTAATTTGTGTTAATGGAATAGGCTCGAACAAAGATTTTTCTGCATTAATTGTGAACATTCCGCCAGAGTTTGCAACTCTTTCCAATGGACAATGTTTCCCACTCTACACATACGAAAAGCAGGACGAAACTACAGATTTATTTACCTCTGATAACACCCCCGCCTTTGTGAAAAAAGATAATATTTCTGACTATATTTTGTGCAAATTTCAATCAGTATATCACGATTTGACCATTACCAAAGAAGATATTTTTTATTTTGTTTACGGAGTACTGCACTCCCCCGAATATAAACAAAGATTCTCTTCTGACTTAAAAAAAATGATTCCCCGTATTCCCTTTACTCAAGATTTCTGGACATTTAGTAAAACTGGACGGGAGTTAGCCTATTGGCATCTAAACTACGAAACGATAGAGCCTTACCCCGTAGAGGAATATAAAACAGAATTGTATTTAGAGGATACAGATTATCGAGTTGAAAAAATGAGATTCGGTAAAAATGCAAAGGCGATCGATAAAACAAAGATTATTTATAACCACAAAATAACTTTATCAAATATACCCTTAGAGGCTTATGAGTATATAGTCAATGGTAAATCAGCGATTGAGTGGATAATTGACAGGTATCAAATAAAAATAGATAAAGATAGCGGAATTAAAAACGATCCGAATGATTGGTCAGAAGACCCAAGATATATTTTAGATTTAGTAAAAAGGATAATTAGGGTAAGTCTGGAATCAGTCAAGTTAATAAATAGTTTACCAGCACTAAATGAACAAAATATTAAAGTAAATTAGTTTTGAGTTTAGTTGGCGATCGCCTATTTAACTATATTCTTTTATCTATGGTTATTTGCTTTATCATAGACAATCGCCAATTGACGAAAACCTGTTATCAGATAATCTGTAACAGGCTTTCTGATTACAGGCTACCTGATACAGATTCCCTGTTGACAGATTTTCGATAGACATAATAATAAATAAATAAACAATAAACAAAAAAAAATAAAGATCAATTTAATTAAGCAACGAGGAGACTTTTTTTGTTTTTTTTGGAATAAAGACAGAAGTTAAGGGAGTAGTTAATTATTTGTTCTATTGATGATTATTTAGCCAATAAAGCTATATCCCCCCTCGAAATGATTAATCATACTCACAGAGGATAAAGAGGGCTAATTTTTATTAATTTTTGTAGATATGTTATCTATTTGTTTTATTGATGAGTTGGAGGAGTATTTTTTCGTCAAATATGGAATTATTTTATTTACTCATGGCGATCGGCAGAATTTCAGATTTGTTGAGTTAAATTTTTAATAAAAAGGGAAAAAAATAAAATTTATGACTTTCCCTAAAAGTTCAAAACAAAATTAGGTGTCAATCTGAATCAACATCCAACTCTATTTTAGAAAGGAACTTTTTTTTATCAATCTGTTTTACACAAATATTAATTAATTCTCTACTATCTTTGGCGATCGCCAAGATAACTGCTTTTCTGGTTAAATCAAATAAGCTATATTTTTTCTATTTAAGGCATGATTAACTGCTTTAGGTAGAATTACATAGGCGTGTTACTACCAAGCCCTTTATCGCTCGTTTTTAGCTAGGTTTAGGCATAAATCAAATGATTCCCATTTACTCCAGCAATGCCATTTCTAGGGCTTGGGTAGTCTAACAACGTGAAGCTAGGTTTATACAATGGCAAAACCCCCCCCCTTTCAGCCAAGCCAAACCATGATCGATAGATATTTCTATACCATCAACTAATCTTTTGGCTAAACTTATTTTTTTCAGATCGCACGGACTTATTTTGTGTGTCTCACTATCGATAATTTCAAATTCAAATTGTGTTTTTTTCCTTACTTTTCCCTTACTTTTTATCCCGTTTTGATCAAGGTAGTCTATTTCTACATTTTTCAAAATAAAAAATATCTTATTTATAGGGTTTTTTACTATTTTTTGTGGAAGTGGGGAAGTGTGATCAGCCGTTATAACATAGGGAGTAGGAGGTTTTTCAGCAACCGAATTTTCAGAATTTTTTTTATCAAAAAATTTATTATTTTCTTGGGGAACGGGGAGAGAGGCTAGTTTTTCCGAAAACTCTTGATGTCTAAGGGTTTCAACTTCGTTAACTCGTTTCCTTAAAATCCATGAATTATTGTTAGTATTTTCAAAAAATATGCCCTTTTTAACTAATAATAATTCAAGACATTCAGCAAGAGTTTTTCCCTTAAAGTCTAAGTCAAAAGATTTGGCGATCGCCAATTTATGTCTTGTAAAATTATCCTTAATTTTATCCATGTATTCAGAGGTAATCCCTTGATTTAAAGTAAAATGCCTAATGCCTATTAAACCAAGTAAAATATATTGTTTGTACCCCTTGATTAATTCAGTTAATCTAGCTAGGCTAACTTCACGACCTTCTTTAACAATGGCTAAATCAGCTTGCGGTTGGTAGATGTTAAGGTCGTGTTTGTTTAGCTTAGGTTGTTTAATCAATTTGAACCCGTATCTACAAAGCAATTGATTGCAAATAGCTTTATCTGTTTTTAAGTATTTCACTGAAAAATCACTCCACACGGCACGAAAACGGGATTCGTTTTCCTTTATTTTTTCAGCAAGTAATTTTAACTTTGCGTCTTTTACGTTGCTAGAAATTTCTTTAAATGTGCAATAACTATTTAATTTAAACTCTTTAAAAATGGTTACTATTTCAGTCAATCTACGGCATTGTTCAAAGCTAAATATTTTTTCATTAGCTAAGGTTTTAGAGACTGAATTTATAGAATTTTCTAGTAAATGCTTATAAATTTTAGGTTTAGTAGCAATAATGTAATTAAAAAAGCATTCAAATTTTTTCCCGTGCGGATCATTGATTAGAAAGTTTAAAGTAGAATCCAGCCCTACATCAAACAAAACGGGCAGTTTCTCCCTTAAATAGGCTTTCTTAACAGAGTTTTTAACATTAGGGAGTAAATTTACTTTATCTAAATCATTAGCTTCAAACACAGTAATAGTTTCAGCATAAACAATATCTCTAGCGTTTTCTGTAGCAATCTCAAGTTTACTAGCTTTATATTTAGCTTTTCTAGCTTTTAATTTATCTTCATCAATATCTAAATCGCAGTCAATCGATTGCTGAAAAACAAACCCCTCCTTCTCAAGTAAATAGGTAAAATTAGCCTCAAAATTAAAATAAAGATGCCTTAAGTTGTCTTCAAGTTGGACGCTGAAATCATGATGTTTTTTATGGGTATCAAATTGATTATTTAGAAAGTCAATTAAAGCTAGATGTCTAGCTTCAAAATCTTCAATATTTTCTTGATTCTGTTCAAAATCCGAAGCAAAATCGGACGCTAAAATCTGGTGTCTTTTCAAAATGTCTTCACGATATTGATAGCCAGTAGGTACGGAACGAAAATAAGCTAAATATCGTGGACACGTCCGATCCCTATATCTCATAGTCATTTGACTTAAATCTCTAGGTTCTAACAACTTGTTACTCAAGATATAGTGACTTGAAAAATAGCCTTCGGGAAGTACAAAACTTACTCCGCTCTGAACAATAGAATTATAGATAACGATGTCCGCTTTACTGTCTATTAAATATTGACTAGGATTATCTAAAAAAGGATAATCAGGTAACCAACTAGCGAAGCCCTTATGTTTGCTTACTGTGCTTTTGTTTTCTGTATTATGAATGATTGAATTGTCACCATTGATCATTAAAATTCTTTTAGTAGTTCCGTACAAATCAGAAAAATATTTTAACCAATATTCAGTATGTCCTTTAGTATCGCAAGAGATTACAACTCTTTTGTGTTGACTAATTTGGGTTTTAATTTCACTCCCAATAGTTTCACGCTTGTTAGCGTCTTCGCCTACTAACTCAGTTATTGGTATCTCAAGAAGATCAACGGGCGAGTATTCAATGCCTAATAATTTTTTACCACTTAACAACTCAAGTTGATTTTTGGTATAGTCACTAGCGTTAGCATCCATACAGATTAAAAAGACATTAGGTTGTGAAATTAAGCGAGTAAACTCATTTAAAATAGCTGGTCTTTTTTTCTTTAAATTACCTGTTCCCCCGTTATATAAACTAGAGATCACTTGTTCAACTTCATCAATTAAAATGTAGGTTGGTTTTAAATCATAAGGAGTTAAACGAAGTAAACTATCTAACACGACAGCAAAGCCCTTCTTAGATTGTGGATCAAAATCTAATCCCCCAAATACCTTCTCAAGTCCTAATTGATCTGCTAACCCCCCTGTTAGGTTTTGTCTATTACCAATTAGTAAAATATTCTTTTTATCAGTCAACTCCCCATAAATAAATTCATTAGTTTTTTGATCTATATATCCAGTTAAGCTAAGAGTTTTTCCTGATCCCATAATTGCTTTTATGTCAACTCCACCATAGCCTTGTGTGTTAGCTATATTGATTGATTCAGCCATATCAGTGCCGATAAAATTAGTTTTTTTGGTAATGGCTGGAGTGAATTTTAGAATATCAATATCTGGACAGTCAACAGGTTTTATTTTTTCATGTCTTAGGTATTTAAGATCAGCCGTAGTGTATTTATATCCATGCTTTTTAGCACGGGCGATTAACAATCTAATCCCTAATTCGGGGCGATTAAAGTTTCTAATTTCACTCTCAGAAAACCTAGCGATAGTAGGGTGATTAGGGATAAATTCTACTGCCCGTTCTAATCCTAAAATATTTCTAACAGCCGTAGCTAATGGTAGATAATCTTGATAGGTATTATCTATTTTATGTCCTGTTTCGTCAATACAAGAAGGTATAGCGTCTAAAAGCCTAACGACCGTATTCTCTAAATCATTAAATTTAGAATAATCAAGCGGAGTAAATGTAGCATGATCAAGATATTTTTTAAATCTTTTATAGCGTTGTCTAACTTTTAGGGGTATTCCATTAAGGAGTAAGTCACGCATAAAGTCATGGTGAACAGCAATATTATTAATACTTTGTTCATTTAGTTGACTTTTTTTAATTTGTTTTTTTATGGCTGAATATAATAAGTCCGATTTAAGGTTAGGTATATTTAAGTTGTAATGCTTAAAAATAGTCTCAAAGCCCTTCTCTAATTGTTCAGTGGTGCATTTTTCCCCAAGCTGGAGTGCTAATTGCATTTTTCCTTTAGTAGCTCTAAAAAAACAAGGCATTCTAAAAGGTTGGTGGGCTGAACCGCACATCATAATATCGCCAGAAAATATAATCGCTAAAAGCAATCTATATTGCATAATTTTGGCTATCGGTATTTTATGATCAAGGTGGAGGTGATAGTGTAGAGATTTACCACCAGAGTTAATGATTGTACCTCTTAAACCAGTAATCAATTCAAAGACTTTAATTGATTCTAGTTGATACTCTAGGCTGTGTTGGTCACATTCAGCCGTTATGGTGTTAGATTCAATGGCTGTAGCTTTTGTAGGACGCTCTGCACTGAAGTCGCCCGTACCAAAAAATACTCCGTCAAATTCTCCTGTTTGTGTTTTATGGGTAAACCAGTTGAAACCATTTTCAGTTATTAAATCTGTAACAACCCTAGAATCTGGTTTATCATCTAGTTTTTTATTATGATAGACTGCAAAATCATCATCTTCAGTCCTAAAACAACGTTTAAAATTATTATGCCCAGCTTTACTCCAGAAGGCATTATTTGATCGGCTATTTAATTGGCGATCGCCTCCTCGTTCAACTAGAAATAAATCTAATATTTTATTAAAGATTTCTCTGTTATTTTCAAAGTCTTGACTATTGACTATTCCCTTATTACTAATAGGTTCAGCCGTTTTATTGATGCTATTAATGGCTGAATGTGTTACAATTAAATTACAGTTTGTATCATTGCTATTAGAGAAAATTTGGTTTAACATGGTGTTTACATAGTGCCTATATTTAGGACTTTAGGGATCGCTTTTTTTACAACTTTGCACGGGAGTAAAAGGCGATCTTTTGTGTCATTTCTTATTATAATACATTTCTTAAAATACGCTACTAGTAAGCCCTTCAGCTGTTACTAAATAGTCTGTTTTAGTTCTAAAAAGTTTAACGAAAACAAAGTTTAGCTGAACGATATATCAAGACTTTGAGGGCATTTTTTGGCGATTATCTCTATATTTTTTATGCTAGAAAACAAAGTAAAAACTTTTTTTATGGGGAAATAAAAATAATTATTTCTAAAAAAATCTATGGTTCAAGATGGCATTAAAAAGAGGTATTGCGTAGGAATGTTCATTTATGGCTATAGATAAGCTAGATAGGGCAAAAAATAAGCCTTAGATTCAACAATACAAACTAAGGCTTTTTTATTTAAATTTTGAAGATAGTAATTGATATTTTATTCGGTTTACTTTTTTGAATAATCTCTGTTTTCTCACAACGGACAGGGAAGCCTAAAACCAATGAGACTAAATGACTAATTATTTCTGGAGGTTTTTTCTTTAATTTGTCAGCTCGATCATTAGGTATTAGTTTGGCTATTTTAGAAATAGTTACTCCTGTATCGCTGTCAAAAATAGAGAAGTCAAAATTATTTTTGTGTTTAGCTAGAATGCCTAAATTTAGATTAGCTAATGGATGATCTTCGGACATTGTTTTTCCTTTTAGCTTATCTAGGTGTTGTTCTAAAGTTTCATTAGGATCAAATTCAGTCTCTAGTGATTGTTCATTAGCTGGAGTTAATTCAGTCTCTAGTGATTGTTCAATAGTAGATTGTTCAGTCTCTAATGGTGTAATTGATGGTGCATTGTCTCCAGTGTCAAACTGTAAATTATTCTCTGTCTGTTCAGCCAATGGAGAGATTGATTCACTATTAAATAACTCTTTTTGTTCAGAAGCTGGAGTTATAAATTCATAATTTTCTTTGGCTGTTTTTTCAGTGCCTATATCTGGAATATTCTCTATTGGTTTTTTAGCTGGAGTAATTATTTCATTATCCGAAGTGTCTAAATCAGATTCAAAATTAATCCCTAATTTTTCATTATCCACAACAATAACCATTTTTTCATCCTCTTTATTTAAGATATTATTTTCTTGATTCTTATCAAAGGTATCTTTATCTACCTTTAAGATACTCTCATTAATCAAGGTATTATTTTCTTGATTCTTATCAAAGGTATCTTTATCTACTTTTGAGATACCCTTTTTATTAAAAGTATTGTCTTCTTGATTTTCATCAAAGGTATCTTTTTCTACCTTTAAGATACCTTCTTTATTTAATAAAGGTTTTATAGCTTGTTCTAAAATTTCTAACCTAGTCAAGATATTTTTATCTAATAGAGTGTTTTCTAAAAATTCAATTCTATTTTCTAGCTTTTTTTCATCTTGAATAGTTCCCTTTTCATTTAACCACTTTTCAAAAAAACCTTCTACTAAGGTTTTAATTTGACACTTTTCTTTTTTTATTTTGGCGTAAATTGCTTCAGCTAAATCATCATTTATCTTTATGTTTAATTGTTTCATAGATTACTTTAAAGTCTTTATCTATCTATATCATAACACAAGATACCTAAATATACCTAAATATACCTTTATATTTATTATATATATTTTATCA
>CAZWLZ010000052.1:0-14789 GCA_964634505.1 uncultured bacterium
CCAAGCTATCAATCTTAATCCTAACTATGATTATGCTTACAATAATCGAGGGAATTCCTACGAACACTTAAAAGAATATGAAAAGGCTATCTCCGATTATACCCAAGCAATCAAACTTGATCCCAACGATGCTTTGTCTTACTGGCATCGAGGAGATATTTATAAATTATTAGGAAATACTCAAAATGCTTTATCAGATTATCGTCAAACGGCTACTCTTTATCAACAGCAAGGCAAAACAGAAACTTATCATCTTCTTAAAAGTAGCATTAAATATTTAGAAGATGAATTGTAGGGATTTTTTATTATGATTTTATTTAAAATAAAAAAGTGGAACAATCCTCTAACTGCTAATTGTGGAACAGGCTTCCAGCCTGTCTTCTCTTTATTTAATAGATTAATTGATCACAGGCAATATGCCTGTGCCACAGTTTTATGATTAAGTTTTCCAAAAAAATATTAACATACAATTAGTAAAGAAAAATTTTATTCAAAAAGATTCTATATGATTACTTTTCAAGAGATTATTGATTCCATTGAAATTTTATCAATAGAAGAACAAGATCAGTTGTTTGAGTTAATCCATAAACGACGAATTGAGGCTAGACGAGCTGAGATTGCCGCTAATGCTAAGGAAATGTTTAAGGCTGTAGAAATGGGAACCGCTAAACGGGGAAATTTTGAAGAGTTGAAATCTTATTTATTAGCGGATGACGATGAATGATTCTGACAACAGATAGCAAATTCAAGAAAAGCTTTAAACGATTAATCAAGAAAAATCCTCAGTTAGAAACCAAAATCTTAGCAGTTTTAGAGTTATTGAGTGATGATCCTTTTTCAACCTCTTTAAAATCTCACAAGTTAACAGGACAATTGGATGGTTTATGGGCTTGTACTGTGACGTATGATTGTCGAATTATTTTCGCCTTTCGGAAAGATTCCATAACGGGAGAAAATTTAATTGTCTTAGTCGATATTGGTAGCCATGATGAAGTTTATTGATAACATAAAGGTTTTAGGGTTGTTTGTGTGTTATGGAGATTGCTTCCTTCCTTTGAAAATGAGGAAGGTGATGTAATTATTATTCCTAAAGTGGGCGGTAAAAAGGTAAAAAAACTTACATTGAAGAAGTTATTAAAAAATTAAATTTGGATACTTAATTATGAATAAAAATTCAACTCAATCTAAGCCTTTAGAGTATTACTTATCTTTAAAATATCCTATGTCTGTTTATCCCGAAGAAGAAGGCGGTTATACGGTAATAATTCCAGATTTACCCGGATGTATTACTCAGGGAGAAACTTTAGAAGAAGCAATGAATAATATCAATGAAGCCAGAGAATTATGGATTGAAACAGTTTATTCTAGCGGGAAAAAAGAGATTCCCTCTCCCTCTAATCGAATTAAAATTTAAACTCAACAGTAACCCATATTTAAGATAATATTTCATTTAACTTATCTTCAGGGCGATCGCCAATCTTATAGGTTGGTTTGTAGTAATGGCTTTAGCCATGATTAGCCCTAAAGGGCTTGCTACGCCTGTTTAATTTTTGCTATAATTTCTCTGAATCAAATACGATCGCCTACAATCTTTAGAATAGATATTGTATTTATTCCTCCTTAAACAAATAAAAAAATTATGAAAATTAAAGTGATAATTTGGCAAGAAGAAGATGTTTGGTGTGCTAGTGTACCAGCTTTCAAAGGTTGTCATTCTTGGGGTGAAACATATGATGAAGCTGTATCTATGATTACCGAAGCAGCTCAAGGATGGTTAGAAGTAGCTAATCAAAGAAAAATTGAACAGACTCAAACTAAAAATATAAAAGAACTTGAATTAGCTTTATGAAATCGATTTCGGGCAAAGCACTTTGTAAAATTGTTAAAAAACGTGGTTGGGTGCTTTCTCGAATTGTAGGAAGCCATCATATTTTTTCAAAAATAGACTCTGAAGTAATTTTGTCTATTCCAGTTCATAGTAACAAGGATTTGCCTGTTGGTACTTTGAAATCAATCATGAAAGATGCTAGTTTAAAGGAAGATGATTTGATTTAATTTCTGTAAATAATTCCATCAATAAATAGCCTTTAGGTTGGGTTTCGTGCCTTAACCCAACATTTCCATTTATTGCTATTTTTTGTAGTAATGGCTTTAGGCATGATTAGCCCTAAAGGGCTTACTACGCCTTAGATGCGATGCAGTATTTGTGAAGGAGAATTAGGCAAAGAATTAAAGATATTAGAGCTTTTAGACTAAAATATTATATTAAGTTTTCCAAAAATATTAAAATACAATTAGTAAAGACAAATTTTATCCAAAAAGATTCTATATGATTACTTTTCAAGAGATTATTGATTCCATTGAAATTTTATCAATAGAAGAACAAGACCAATTATTTGAGTTAATCCGTAACCGACGGATTGAAGCTAAACGAGCTGAGATTGCAGCTAATGCTCAAGAGGTTTTTAAAGCTGTAGAAATGGGAACGACTAAACGGGGAAATTTTGAACAGTTGAAATCTTATTTATTAGCGGATGACGATGAATGATTCGGTAGCTATGATGAAGTTTATTGATAAAATAAAGCTTTTCGTATTCTGTGTGTGTCCGTAGGGGCAATCCCCCTGTGGTTGCCCTTCCTCTTGTGGTTGCTTAAGATTTTTCTTTTTTAAATTAAACTGCTAATAGCTTCTAGTAATCCTCTTGCTTTGTTAAAAGTTTCTTCGTATTCCTTTTCTGGATCAGAATCCGCTACTAAACCCGCTCCTGCTTGTACTGAAACTAGGTGTTTATTTTTATCTGATAATGAACGTACTACCATAGTTCTAATGGCGATCGCCGTATTAAGTTGACCATCAAAATCATAATAACCATAAACGCCAGAATAAGGGCCTCGTCTTTCTGGTTCTAATTCATGGATAATTTCCATCGCTCTAATTTTAGGCGCACCGCTAACTGTACCTGCTGGAAAACAAGCCTTTAATAAGTCCCAAGGAGTTTGATGGGGGGCAAGTTCACCTACTACATTACTAACTATGTGCATAACGTGAGAATAACGCTCAATGGTCATTAATTGATCAACTTTTACCGTACCTTCCACACAAACTCGCCCTAAATCATTACGCCCTAAATCAACCAGCATAATATGTTCAGCAATTTCTTTGGGGTCTTGCAATAAATCTGCTGCTAAACGGTCATCTTCTGCTAAATCATCCCCCCTGCGTCTTGTTCCGGCGATCGGTCTTACTGTCGCTTTAATGGTCTTATCTGAGGACTTTTCAGCCTTTACCATAACCTCTGGTGATGAACCAATAATTTGCCAATCCCCAAAATTATAATAAGCCATATAAGGAGAAGGATTAATTAAACGTAGAGACCGATATAATTCAAAAGGATTACCATTATAAATAGTTTCTAGTCTTTGAGATAAAACTACTTGAAAAATATCCCCCGACTTTATATACTCTTTAGCCTTATTTACATTGTCACAAAAAACTGATTTTTCTGTATTACTTTTATATTCTAATTCTGTTAATCTTTTTAAAGAAGAATTGTAGTTTAATTGTAGGGGTTTTGCCTCTATTGGTAAAGGTAATTGTAACTGAACGACTAACTTAGTAACTCGATCACAAGCTTTTTGGTAGGCTTCTTCAATGGAAATAGTGGGATTTCGTAAATCGGCAAAGGCGATCGCCCAAATTTTTCGTTTAACCTGATCAAAAACTAATAAATTATCAATTTGCATCCAAATACCATCAGGAAGACATCCTTCTTCATACTCAAAAATGGGAACACAAGATTCAATCCAGCGAATCAACTCATAACCCCAAACCCCAAACAAACCGCCAATTTCTGTAGGTAAAGCAGGTATTTGAACAGGTTTAATCGACTCCAAACAATTAGCTAAAATATCAAAAGGATTACCTTCAAACACATCTTTAGTTCCGTCTCTATGAATTTGAGTTGTACGATCGCCAGTAGCTTCCAATACCCAAACTGGATCACAACCAAGAAAACTATAACGTCCTAAATTTTCACCCCCTTCAACTGATTCTAATAAAAAACTATAAGATTGTCCCGCACAAACTTTATACCAAGCAGAAACAGGGGTTTCCAGATCAGCAATCAATTCTTGATAAACAGGGATAAAATTGCCTTTGTGAACAAGAGAAGAAAATTCAAGAAAATCAGGAAAAATCATTTAACAATTAAAAAATGAAGTAATCAATGACTAAAAAAGGGAAAACAAGGGGTAAAAACCCCCTGTAAAACAATTATAAACTAAACCTCATAAGGAGTTTTACCAGAAAATTTAAGAGTAACAGGTTCTGGATTTTTGCCAATACTTCTGTCTTTTTTGCCTTCAAAAGGACGACCATCGTTAACTTTTTCAGGAAAAACGCCATCAGCAGGGTGAATATATTGAACTTCACCGGTAGGATAAACACGGTAAATTTTGTAATCTTCCAATTTGGGCTTAAATTTAGTACGCAATTGAGTACCTAAAGCAAGACATTGCTCTTTACGAGCTAAATAAAGAAGATTTTCTCCTTCATTCATAATAGCAGCGCCACCAGTAGGCATTTCAAAAACTTGTTCTTTGCTGCTAGTCCAAGTAATAGCGTATTTTTCTTCTCTTTCTGCCGCAGAAAGTAAGCCACCAGTGCTACCACCAAATTTAGGCATAGTGCCTGTAAGAGTAATTTGTTCGCTCATAGAGTATATTGCTTTTTATATTAGTGTTTTAGCAATGCTACCATTGAGTTAGACTATATTTATCAACTTTGTTATTAAATGTTACAGTTTGTTACCTAATTTTTACTTATTTTTATTTTTAAAGTGCTTGAAGTAATCCTTTAAAAGGGATTTAAATTAACAATTAAGAAAGGGGAACATTATTAACAACTAATGTTATGATCAATTGTTTTTTTTATTAAAATAAATTATTGATTATTTCTGCTAAATAACTAATTTGTTCTGTGGTATGAGTTGCCATAAATGTTAATCTAATTCTGCTAGTTGCTACAGTAGGAGGGCGAATTGCTGGGGCAAAGATACCTTTAAATTCCAAGTTTTTGGCTATTTTTAAAGCATCTAAAGAATTTTTTACTGGTAAACAAACAATAGCTGATTGTGAGGGTAATAATTTAATATTTGGTGATAATAATCGTTTAAATAAATTAACGTTGTCCCATAATTTTTCTCTTCTATTTGGTTCATTTTTAATAATATTTATTGCTTCTAAGGCTGCCGCCGTATCAGCAGGTGATAATCCTGTAGTATAAATCCAGGTAGGACAACGATTTTTCAAAAAATCAATTATAACCTTGCTTCCAGCTACATAACCTCCCAAACTTCCTAAAGCCTTACTTAAAGTGCCTATTTGAATGAAATTTGAGCCACTGCAATGGAAAAAATCGGCACATCCCCCCCCCTTTTTTCCCAAAATACCTGTAGCATGAGCATCATCAATTAGTAACATAGTTTGATATTTATTACTAAGTTCAATTAATTCAGGCAAAGGACATAAATCACCGTCCATACTAAAGACACTATCAGTAATAATTAAACAACGGCGATATTTATGTTTATGTAATATTAATTGCCTCTCTAAATCGGCAATATTAAGATGTTGATATTCAATGATATTTGCTGTACTTAATTTCGCTCCTTTTTTTAAACTAGAATGATTATATTGATCACTAAAAATAAGGTCTTTTTCTCCTACTAAACAAGCAATTATTCCTAAATTTGCTAAATATCCAGAACTAAAAACTAAGGCGGATTCTGTTTGTTTTAATTTGGCGATCGCCAACTCTAATTGATCATGTAAATTACAATTACCAGTTAATAATCTTGAACCTGTACTACTTGTACCATATTGATTTAAAGCCTTAATGGCAGCTTCAATTAAATGAGAATCTTGAGCTAAACCTAAATAATTATTACTAGCAAAATTAATTAACTTTTTACCTTCTAATTCAATCAAAGAATCAGGGTAATTAGTAATAGTTTTTACTTGGCGATACCAATTAGCTTTATGAATTGTTTGTAAAGATTTTTCAACCCAATTATAAGAATGATTTTGATCATTAAAAGTCATTTTAGAATAAAAAAAAGAACAACAAATTAACTTTTACTTAAAATAAAAATATTACCTTCATTACCTCTACTGATACGCAAATTATGATCTAAATAAGTAATTTCTAACCAACCTTTTTGTTCATTATTTTTAATAGGAAAATCAAAAGGAAAAAACTTTTTATCATTTTCAATTTGGGTAATAAATTCAGAAGGCGACAAATAACCAACAAAACGCTGTAAACCAAAAATTGAACGTATAAAATTAACATTGACGCGCTTATCAGATACAGCTTCAAAAATAGCAGCCACACTAACTAAACCCTCTAAATAAGGAATACCAACAATTTCAGCAATATTATAAATTTGCGAATTTTCCGAGCGAATACATTGATAAACTTCCCCTAATTGTAAAAGAGGAAAATTATTCAACCCCAAAATATATTTACTATTGGTATAAAGTAAACGCCAATTGCCATTTAATAAATCAATAGCCTTTAAAGGTTGAGGTGTTGGGTTTTCATCTTCTAATTTTTCCGTTAAAGTAAGAATGTTGACTTTATCTTTTTCTGTAATCAATAATCCTCGATTTTTCCCAGCAATTGCTTCTAATAAGAGGGCTTTATTTTCCATGATCGAATATAATTTAGTATTACCAATAATTATTTTTAGGATACCTCAATTTTGACCATGAAAACTGAGAATCGTGCTTTAACGATCCAAATTCGTTACGAACCAGCCCCTGTAATCCCCTTGAAACAAGAAGGATCACTATTAGAATGGTTAGATGCCAATAATCGCATTATTTACAGAGAAGATAAAACTCAAATTCTTGTACCTGTTGAGGATGAAGCATTTGATTTGATTGATGATGTTGTAGATGCCGATTATGATGATGATTCTAGCGATGATGATATGGATGATGATATGGATATAAGTGGCAATGATGAAATTGATCTTGAATGATAGATAGTTAATCTTTGATAGTTAATAGTTGTAAAAGCAGAATATTTGTAATAGATTTTTTTGCTAATTTTACGGGAAACCGAATTCAAATGTAGTAAAATTTTCTAATGGCAAAAATTCCATTGATTTGATGTAGAATCGTTATGGGAAAAGTTAAGGAAAAAGAGAATAGATGATTTTAATAAACGATCGCCAATTAAGATTAAAATGTAGGGAGTTTTGATGGCGATAGCCTCATAATTCTATCCAATTCTCTAAATTCAAACCTTCAACTCTAGCTAAATCAGTATCATTAGAAACCATAATTAAATCTTTTGCATCAACGGCTAAAATACTTTGTAGAATTTTAAGATTTTGTTTAATTGCTAAAGATACAATATTGGTATCTAATAAATAATTCATAATCACCTACTTTCGTTTAATTGCATCATCAAAAATAGCCATTTGTTCAAGGGTAAAATCTTGACCTATTTTAGCCAAAAGTTGTACCGACATCATTTTTTTGCAACGATTTTTTAAGTTTTCCTTTGATATACTATTAAATTCTTCAAAAGATAGAACTTTTTGAAAAGTATTCACTAAATCTTGCACGGTTTCGGCATAATCGAGATCTTCCTTAAAGATGGGACGTTCTTCCATTAAAATAGAAACGATATTCTCGATTCTTTTAATCATTGATTTTTTTTTATTCTCAGTTAAGAACATAATTAATCCCTCGCTAAAACAGTTTTGATTATTAGTTTATAAGGTTTTTGAACTAAGGAAACTATATTCGTATCTAATAAATAACTCATAATTCCTTATTTACGTTTAATTACATCCTCAAAAATTGCCATTTGTTCCGCAGTAAAGTCTTGACCTATTTTTGCCAAAAGTTGTACGGCCATAATACTACTACAACGATTTTTTAAGCTTTCTTCTGATATATTATTAAATTTTTCAAAAGATAAGGCTTTTTCAAAAACGTTAGCTAAGTGTGTCACTATTTCTGAATAATTAAAATCTTCTTTAAGTAAATGATCTTCTTCCATTAAAATAGAAACGATATTCTCGATTCTTTTAATCATTGATTCTTTTTTATTCTCAGTTAATAACATAATTAATCCCCTCCTTGAACACTTTTGATTATTATTTGATAAGGTTTTTGAAGTTTTGACTGTAATGTATGGCGATCGCCAATAATAACTTCTAAACACCATAAGTGACAAGCAACTTTCAACTTACATCATAAGTTTAACAGAGATGTAATTCTCAAGTAGGGAATAAAATTAAACTTATCTAAAATTGATACGGGAAACCGAATTAAAATGTAGTAAAATTTCCTAGTGATAAAAATTCAATTGATTCGACACAATCTAAAATAAGATAAACGTTGTAAATAAAATTAAAACTAAAATATGACTGTATTAGAAAAAGGTAATATTTCGATTCATACTGAAAATATTTTTCCTATTATCAAAAAATCTCTTTATACTGATCATGAAATTTTCTTAAGAGAGTTAATTTCTAATTCGGTAGATGCGATCGCCAAATTAAAAATGGCTTCTCTTGCTGGGGAAATTAATAAGGAAATTCCTGACGGTGAAATTACTTTAAGTATTGATAATGACAAAAAAACCCTCTCTATTACTGATAATGGTATCGGTTTGACGGCAGATGAAGTTAAAAAGTATATCAATCAAGTGGCTTTTTCTAGTGCAGAAGATTTCATCACTAAGTACGGTAAAAATGCAAATGATTTAATTGGTCATTTTGGTTTAGGTTTTTATTCTGCTTTTATGGTAGCCAAACAAGTAGAAATCGATACTTTATCTTATCGTGATGGCTCTCAAGCTGTACATTGGAGTTGTGATGGCTCACCTGCTTTTGAGTTAACAGAGTCTGAACGTACTACTTGTGGCACTACCATTACTTTAACTTTACTTGATGATGAAACGGAATATTTAGAAGTAGCTAGAATTAAAAATTTGGTGAAAAAATATTCTGATTTTATGCCTTGCCCAATTAAATTAGACGGGGAAGTCATTAATAAACAAATTTCTCCTTGGAAAGATTCTGCTCAAAATTTGACAAAAGATGACTATTTAGAATTTTATCGTTATTTGTATCCTTTTCAAGAAGAACCTTTATTATGGGTACATTTGAATACAGATTATCCTTTTTTACTTAGTGGTATTCTCTATTTTCCTAAGTTAAAACCTGATGTTGATGTTAGTAAAGGGCAAATTAAGTTATTCTGTAATCAAGTCTTTGTAAATGACCACTGTGAAGAGGTTATTCCTGAGTTTTTGATGCCTTTAAGAGGGGTAATCGATAGCCCAGATATTCCTTTAAATGTATCTCGTAGTGCCTTAACTAACCATCGTACAGTGAGACGTATTTCTGATTTTATTGCTAAAAAAATTGGCGATCGCCTAAAATCTCTTTACGAAGAAGACAAAAACGAATATATACGCTGTTGGGAAGATTTAGGCACATTTGTTAAATATGGTGCTTTAAAAGATGAGAAATTTAAAAAACAAGTAGAAGATTTAATTATTTATCGCACTACTTATCAACCTAATTTAGTTAAAGAAGAAACTCCTAAAATTGAAGTACAAACTGAGGAAGAGGATACTTGGCAAGATGTCAAAAAAGAAGAAAATACTCAACCTTATACCACTTTACAAGAATATTTAGAACGCAATAAAGAAAAACAAGAAAATCGGGTTTTTTACACTACCAACGGTGACACTCAAAGCACTTTTATTGAGTTATATAAAAAGCAAGGTTTAGAAGTGCTTTATTTTGACTCCTTTATTGATACTAATTATTTCATTCCTTTTTTAGAAAGAGAGTATTCAGATGTTAAATTTGCTCGTGTTGATGCGGAATTAGATCAAACTTTAGTAGAAGATAATACTAATGAAATAGTTGATCCTACCAGTAATAAAACTCGTAGTCAAGAAATTCAAGAAATCTTTGAAAAAGCCATCAATCAACCCAAAGTTAAAATAAAAACTCAATCTCTTAAAACTGATTCTCAAACAGAAACTCCCCCAGCAATGGTGTTGTTACCAGAAGAGTTGCGTAGAATGCAAGAAATGATGGCTATGATGCAACAAAAAACGATGGATTTCCCTGAAGATCACGTTTTAATGATTAATTTAGGTCATCCTTTAATTGAAAATATTTATAATCTTCATAAAGGTAGTATTATCCAAAGTGATGGACTTTCTTCTAATAGTGAGTTAGTTAATTTAATGTGTCAACACATTTATGATTTGGCTTTAATGGCACAAAAAGCCTTTACAGCGGAAGGAATGAATGCTTTTGTTTCCAGATCAAATAAAGTTTTAACTAAGTTGACTAAACGTTAAATTTTATGAATTTTTAGGTGGGCATTTTGTCCATCCTACAATTTATTTATTATCAAAACGGACAGGTTAGTTAAAACATTTCAAATTTTTTAGCAAGGGGTTTAAACCCCTTATTTCATTACTAGGTAAGCATCCTAGCCTCATCTATAACAAGAATAAAAGACAAAATAATTATGAAAATATCCTATACATTTTGGCAAGAAAATGACGGAAAATATTTAGGCTATTTGAACGAATATCAAGATCATTGGACTCAAGGAGAAACTAGAGAAGATTTATATCAAGAATTTTCTCAAAATTTTATATCTGGTATTAAAACAGTGGCATTATTAGAAATTTAACGAAGAATTAAGATTTTATTTAATCAAAAAAGGTAATTTCCACCAAGGTACGAAAGAATATTGATGATGTTCTTGATGATAACTAAAATGATAACAGGCAATAAATGATAAAAATATAGGTAAATAGAGACTTTTGATTGAAGATAGATCATTTTTTTCTGTGCTACCATGACGGTGAGGTAAAAAAGTACCAAAGAAAAATAATTGTAACGAACTTACAATTAATGGTAATGCCCAAAATATTAATAAATGAAGCCAAGTAACTTTACACAAATTGGCGATCGCCAAAACAAAAACACATAACAGAAAGAGATGGTTAAAACGGAGATATTTAAACATAAACTCACCATACCAACTAAAAAAATTATAATCTTGATCATTATGAAAATCAGGATCAAAATTTGTCCCAGCAAAACGATGATGCAATAAATGTTTTTCCTTTAAATTTTCATAAGATAAAAAAGCATATAAAATCAAAGCAATTTTGGAGATCGAATCATTCAAAGGAATATTAGCAGGAAAAATAAGACCGTGCATCCCATCATGGGCAATAATAAATAAGCCAGTATTAAGAAAAGTTTGCCAAAGAATTAATAAAAAAATAACCACATAATTAACCTTAGTTACATCATTTAATTGATATATAACCACCGTAAAAATCCAAAGGGTAATAATTACCAAAGCTATCACCAACCCCAAGCAATCACCCATCATTTTTATCTGTATTGATCTCAAAATATATCACTAGGAACTAAAAATTAACATAAACTTAAATAAAGTCATCTTCTGTCTGATTACATTGTCTTACGAATCCACACCTTAAAATTAAATTTTTTTAAACAAATAATGTTACAGTAGTTACAGAAATTTACAAATTAAATGTTAATTATGCCATTTACTATTGATACAGCTCGTACAATATTCCCTCAAACCTTAGCTGCTGATGTCGTACCAGCTACGATCGCCAGATTTACTCAACTAAGTGCAGAAGATCAATTAGCATTAATTTGGTTTGCCTACCTTGAAATGGGAAAAACTATCACTATTGCAGCCCCTGGGGCAGCTAGTATGATATTGGCAGAAGCTACCCTCAACGAAATCAAAACCATGACTCCTCAACAACAATCACAGTTAATGTGTGATTTAGCTAATCGTGCAGATACCCCTGCTTGTCGTACTTATGCAGTTTGGTCAGCTAATATCAAACTTGGTTTTTGGTATCAGTTAGGGAAATTCATGGAAGAAGGAATCGTTGCCCCCATTCCTCAAGGTTATACTCTTTCAGCTAATGCTAACTCGGTATTACAAGCAATTAAACAACTAGAATCAGGTCAACAAATTACCGTACTTCGTAATGCTGTAGTTGATATGGGCTATGATGTTAACAAACTAGGCAACTATACTCCTATTGCCGAACCCGTTACCCCTCCTCAAGAAATATCTCAACGTACTAAAGTATCAATTCAAGGAGTAACTAACGCCACAGTTTTAAATTATATGGACAATTTAAACGCTAATGATTTTGATACTTTAATTGAATTATTCCTTTCTGATGGTGCATTACAACCCCCTTTCAAACGTCCTATTGTAGGAAAAGATAATATTTTGCGTTTCTTTAAAGAAGAATGTCAAAATCTTAAATTAATTCCTCAACAAGGTATCACCGAACCTGCTGACGGCGGTTATACTCAAATTAAAGTCACTGGAAAAGTACAAACTCCTTGGTTTGGCGGTAATGTTGGGATGGATATTGCTTGGCGTTTTCTTCTTAATCCTGAAGATAAAATATTTTTCGTTGCCATTGATTTATTAGCATCTCCTAAAGAATTATTAAATTTAATTCGTTAGTATGGGAAGGGTTAAGTAATTATTAAGGTTTTGATCATCAAACAAAATAATAGTTTATTTCCCCTTGCTTTCAATCAGGTTAAATGATTTTGCATTATGTGAAACTCTTTAACCTGTTTTTTTCACTAAATATATTGATATGATATAAAAACGTTTAATTTTTGTTACCTTCATTTTTTATAACGCATTATGACCCAAATAACCACAGAAAACGGCTGGAATCCTCAAGAAATAGAAATTAGTCAAAGAGTTTTGAAGAAAGCCTATCAAAAAGAAACAGAAACTTTAGTCGCTGAAGTACGTTATAAAATTAATAATATGACTGAAATGGAACATCTATGGCAAGTTCATGACATTTTAAGTGCCAAACGCTATGATCTTGATGGTAAATATGATACCAGAGAACCTATGTTAATTTTTACTTTTGCTCAATTATTAAAAGAAGGTTGGATAAGTTTAGAAGAGTTACAAGGTTTAGAGTCCGCAAAATTAGCTAAAATATCTTCTTTAGCTAAAATTTAATTATTTGCTTTACCCCATGGAATATAACTAGATTAGTTAACAAAAGTTAGATTTTGTTAAAAATTTGACATTAATTGAGTACGTTATTAAATAGAATACTTTATAATTATTACATAACAAAGTAGTATTTATGGCGATCGCCAAGTTTCTTGGGATATATGGAACTTGTTTTAAATTCTTTAAAAATACAAATCATAAAATGAGT
The DNA here is from genome assembly GCA_964634505.1 of uncultured bacterium. Lineage (GTDB taxonomy): Bacteria > Cyanobacteriota > Cyanobacteriia > Cyanobacteriales > Cyanobacteriaceae > CAZWLZ01. The sequence continues at coordinate 13,322 of CAZWLZ010000052.1, forward strand.
AAATATCCTAACTAACTTGTCTATTGCGTCACTTAAATAAAAAACTCCTCATTAGGAGGTGAAATATAAAAATATGGAACTAATTTTATATCTGGTTTTGGCTTTTTCGGCTTTTGCTTTAGCTGTTAGTTTACTTGTCGGTTTATTTTCTGCATCTACTCCTATTCTTTTGGCTATTTTAGTGGTAGGAATTCTTTTAGTGCAAAAATCGATTAATACTTTTAACACTACCCAAGAATCCCCTGCCGCAAAAACACCAATTAAGACTGTTGACAATCAAAGTGATATTAACAACAGTGACAATAAAGCTATGTCTTATCGTGGCTCTAATTATACATCTAATACTCAAGTTAATACCAAAGTTGTCAGTAATTCTCACCCTAAAAAAGTTATTCAATATCGGGGAGCAAAAATCGAAGTTTAGATAAATTAGTGGCGATCGCCATAACTACAAGGACTTTAAACGAGGAGTTTAAACTCCTTGTGTGTATAGTCTTTTTGTTTTGAGACAAGTATCTATTGCTATATAGCACTACGTTTTAGGTTAGGATATTAGCTTAAAGCTTATTCTCCCCTTTTTAAGGGAGGAGTATCTAAAATGTCCTAATATAACTTGGTACTGCTATAATTACTAAATTCTTGATTTTATCATGGCGATCGCCATTAATCATTAAAATATTTATAAAAATTCTCTTTTAAGATAAGGTTGTAAAACATCAGGAATTTTAACTTGTCCGTTGGGCTGTTGATAATTCTCTAAAATAGCCGCCATAGTACGCCCTACAGCCAAACCAGAGCCATTTAAAGTATGAACAAATTGAGTCCCTTTTTTGCCTTTTTCCTTAAAACGAATATCAGCTCTTCTTGCTTGAAAATCGCCACAATTTGAGCAACTAGAAATCTCTCGATAAGTATTAGCACTAGGTAACCACACCTCCAAATCATAACACTTATTAGCACTAAAACCGAGATCACCCGTACATAATTCCATCACTCGATAAGGCAACTTTAACCCTTGTAAAATAGCCTCAGCATTATTAACCATTTTTTCATGCTCTACTTCTGAAGTATCAGGAGTTACAATTTTAATTAACTCCACCTTATTAAATTGATGTAAACGAATCAAACCCTTCATATCTCGCCCATAACTGCCCGCTTCACTACGAAAACAAGGAGTATAGGCACAATGATAAATAGGCAACAAATCTGAATCCAAAATTTCCTGACGATATAAATTAGTGACAGGCACTTCCGCCGTAGGAATTAACCATAAATCATCAAATTCGCATTTAAAACAATCCTCAGCAAATTTAGGTAATTGCCCCGTACCTCTTAAACTATTACTATTTACTAAAATAGGTGGCATAACTTCGATATAACCAGCCGCAATTTGGGTATCCAACATAAAACTAATCAATGCCCTTTCTAAAGCTGCACCCGCACCAATCAAAGTAATAAATCGACTTTG
>CAZWLZ010000053.1:0-14595 GCA_964634505.1 uncultured bacterium
CTCAATCCACCTAGCCACATCAGACAAAATAAGCTCTTTTTCGGAAGTAAAATAAAAAGGAATTAATAAAGGAGAAATAAATAAAATTTTTAAACTAAATAATAATTTTTTCAATAAATCTTTCATAAAAGTAAACAATTATTAAAATAAAGTTATCAGAATTAAACATAAAATATTTTTAAATATTTCGCTATCAAATAAAGATGTTAGTTTTTAGAAATTAAGTGTTATTTAGATATTTTTAGATTTTTTTTGTTATACAATTTGTATTTTCAATATATAACTCAATTTTTATTCTTTTTTTCAATTAAAACCTATTTTCTATTACCTAAAACTTATTACTTAAAACCTTTCAATTATGACGAATACTGATATTAATTTATCAAATCAAGAAAAAAACTTTTTTCCTAAAGTTTCCGTTATTATTCCTATCTACAATGGAGAAAAGGATTTAGTTTATTTATTAGAATGTTTAGAATCTCAAACTTATCCTTGTGAATTAATAGAGTTTTTATTAATTGATAATAACAGTCAAGATAATACAGCTCTTATTATTAATAATAACATCGAAAAATTTGCAAAAAAAAGACTTAAATTAGTCTATTTAAAAGAAGATAAAATACAAAGTTCTTATGCTGCTAGAAATAAAGGAATTAAAGCAAGTAATGGCGAAATACTAGCTTTTACTGATGGTGATTGTCGCCCTAAATCTGACTGGTTAGAAAATTTAATTAAACCTTTTATTAATTCTAAAATATCCATAGTTGTAGGAGAAATTGAGGGCTTAATTGGTAATAGTTTATTAGAAAAATATGCCCATAAATATAAGGTTTTATCTCAACAATATTCTTTAGAAAATTCTTTTTGTGCCTATGGGCAAACGGCAAATTTAGCTATTAGAAAAAAGGTATTATTTGAAGTAGGTTTATTTCGTCCTTACCTTACTACAGGAGGAGATGCGGACATTTGTTGGCGTATTTTAAAAGAAACAAATACAGAAATTATCTTAGCAAAAAACGCTGTTATTTTACATCATCATAGAGACAATTTGAATGATTTTAAAAGTCAATGGAAACGTTATGGTAATTCTAATTTTTATTTACATAAATTACATGGTTTAGAGTTAATGAAAGAATGTAATAATCAAGAAATTTTTAATCGTTTAAGTCTTTGGTTGATTAAAGATTTACCGAAAAATTTTATTAAATTAATTTTAGATAATTTTATGTCTAAAAAAGATGAAAAAACTACTTTTATTGACTTAATTAAAACTCCTATTGATTTAATTAGATGGCAAGCTCGAACTCAAGGACAAAAAGAGGCGATTATGCAAGAGAATTTTACATTTATTGAGAGATAAAAAACTCTTTACCAAAATTGATAATCATAGCAAATAATAATTATTGAGTAAAATGAAACTGCTATTCTTTATTAACAAGCGAAAAAAGAACATCAGATTATCCTAACTATCCTAATCTTTGCTTTAATTTAACTAAAAATCAAATTTACAATAATGAATATAGAAAAAAATCCTTTAGGAAAACTTTGGAAATTTGCTAATACTCCTTTAAGCATTCAAGGAATAAATAATTTAGATAGTATTGCTTCATCGATTAAAAACAGTAGTGAAGCAATTTTTAAATTAGGGGAAATTTTCAATAAAGCAGAAGTTAAAAAGCTCCCAGAAATTGCCGCCTTGCTTGATAAAACGGGTACTTTATTTGACGTTTTAAATTCTCCTTGGGGGCAAGTCATTAGTGCGAGTGTACCTTTTTTACCCTTAGCTACGGGTTTATTAAAAGTCGTTTTAGAAATTACCAAAAAAGAACCTACTTTAAGTCAATCAGTGGCTTTAATTACTCAAGCTGCCTATTTAGAAAGTCTGAAAAATTATCTTGAGAATCACTCTGAGTTAAAAGAAAAATTAAACGAAAATGAAAAGGAAGCGTCTGATTTATTACGAGAGAAAATTGAGGAATTAGCAGATTTTGACTTAGATGATTATGAAGCTAGATTTGCTTTAGTTTATTTTCCTGAATCTAATTTAGCTAAGAGTTTTAATGAGATTTTAACTAGCCGTTTACAGGAAGCTGACATTGATATTAACTATAGTCAAGATATAGTTAAACAAATAGCTAGTGATACTCCCCGTTACATTGAAACAAGTTTAGCTGAAGCTGATGAAAGTACAAAAAAAATTAAAGATTGGTACACTTTAGGCGGTAAAGAAGTTTTTGAAAAATATCTTAGTATTGATACCTATTTACAAGAAAAAATTGCTACTTTACCTACACAAAATGTCTTTGATGAAAAATTCACCTTTGACGATATTTATATACCTTTAAACGCCACATTTCTTGATAAAAATGGTAGAAAAATTTATAATAGTCAGTCTTTTATTTTAGAAGATTGGATAAAAAAGAGAATTTTAGACGAAAATGATCAAGATAAATTAATTGTAATTCAAGCAGGACCTGGAAGAGGGAAAAGTGTTTTTTGTCGAATGTTTGCCGATCGCCTTCGCAGAGAATTACACCCAACATTAACACCGATTTTGATTAAATTAAGAGATATTGACCATTTTGAAGGAAATTTTAACGAAACGCTCAAAAATGCCATCAATACCGATTTTGTTAACACCGATGCGGGTTGGTTGACTGATCGAAATATTCATTATTTATTTATTCTCGATGGTTTTGATGAGTTAAGTTTGGAAGGTAGAAGCAAAAATAGTTTAGAGAATTTTTTAAGACAAATTGCCCAATTTCAAAAAGATAACACCACATCAGAAAGAAAACATCTTGTTATTTTGACAGGTAGAGAAATCGCTTTTCAAGGATTAAATATTCCAGACAACTTAACTCAAGTAAATATTGAGGTGATGGATGGAGAATTACAAGAAAAATGGTTAGAAAAATGGCAAAAAGTTGTTCATCAAGATGAAACCGTTGCTATACAAAAAACTCAGGCTTTTCGAGAATTTTTAAATCATCAAGATTGTCCCAAAGAAGTTAAAGAACAATTAGCAGTTGAACCTTTATTATTGTATATGTTGGGGGCGATGTATCGAGATGAGGCGATTAAATTAGCAGATTTTCAAGATAATAGCAAAATTCAAGCCAAAATTACCATTTATGATAAGGCGTTTGAATGGGTATTAATTAAACAAAGAGATAAATTTTTACAAGCTAATATCACGGGATTAAATCAGGATGAATTTATGGTAATAATGGAGTCCATTTTAACAGAATCGGCTTTGGCTGTAATCCAGTCTGGCGGTGAATCGGCACTGTTAAAAATGATTGAGGAAAGGTTAAACATTGAGGAAAGGTTAAACATTGTAACAAAAGAAATTTTGGAGAAGATAAAGAATAAAGATTTAAGCATTACATTAGGGGCATTTTATATCAAAGCAACGGATAAAAAAGAAGGAGGAGTAGAATTTTATCATAAAAGTTTTAGTGAGTTTCTTTTTGCTAAACGAATATACCAAAGTTGTGAGAATTGGGTAGAAAAAACTAAAAAAAATCAATGGACTGTTAATGACAATCAGTTAGCTGAACAAATTTATGATTTGCTGGGTTACGGTGGTTTAAGTATGGAAATTGTGGAATATTTACGGGGATTATTAGATAGAAAAGATGAAAACAATAATAATATTTTCCCTGTAACAAACGTTATTGATTTATTCAACCGTTTAAATGATTTTTATCAGCGTTGGTGTGACGGAGAATTTATGGATGCGGAGGGGACAACTTTTCCCCAAACTAAAATGCGAGAATTAAAACTTTATACTTCGGCAAATTTAGGGCAGAAACAAATAGACATTTATACTGGTTTAAATATGATGATTTTACTGTTAGAATTGCATCGCTATAGCATTGATTCAGGAGATAATAAGTTAAATTTTCATCCCTGCCGCGAAGTTATAGAAGGAAACTTAAAAGACAAAGATTTATTGTTACGCATCATTGGTTATAGTCACTGTTTAAGCATTACCGGTTTTGTTGATACCGTAGGTAAATTTCTCAACTATGCCAACCTCGAAAATGCCAACTTTAACGATGCCATCCTAAAATACGCCAACCTCAACTACGCTAACCTCGAAAATGCCAATCTCAACAATGCTAACCTCAACAATGTCAACTTTACCAATGCTAACCTCACCAATGCTAACCTTAAATATGCCTACCTCAACAATGCTAACTTTAGAGATGTTAACCTCAAAAATGTTAACATCAACGATGCCTGCCTCAGAAATGCCTATCTCTATAATACTGATCTCGAAAATGCCTATCTCTACAATAGTGATCTCTACAATACTGATCTCGAAAATGCAAATCTCACCAATGCTGATCTCACCAATGCCAATCTCGAAGATGCTAGTCTCTACAATGCCAACCTCGAAAATGCTAGTCTCTTCAATGCCAACCTAAAAAATATTACTTGGAATGAACAAACAAATTGGACTAATGTTAAAGGTTTAGAAACAGCAAGAAATATACCTGAAGCATTGAAACAGCAATTAGGATTACCGTAGGTTGGGTTGAGGCACAAAACCCAACAAAACCCTTTTCAATTCTTATTCCCCCTTTTTAAGGGGGTTAGGGGGATCAAATTCTTTTGTTAATTGAGAGTAAGATTAATTTTTTTGAATAGCAAAACAAAAACGACCAATTACAACATTATCATTTGTATCCCTAAGAGATCCTAAAGTTTGACTTTCTAACTTAGTCATAAAAGCGGATAAACTCTGAGTTTTTGAGCCATTTTGATTATTTTTGTTTTTAGAATCCCACTCACTCCACCAATCTAAGTCTTTTAAATCGTTTAAAATTAGGTCAACTTCAAATAAATAAATACCCGCCATAGTTAACTTATCTGAATTAATATTCGTGTCAAAACTCAAATTTTGAACTTTTTCATCTAAAGTTAAATTACCTATAGTTAAACCTTGTTTTAAGGCATTACTGGTATTTTCAATAAAAAATTGTTTTGTTTGTTGAGAGTTATTACTGGTAGGGGATGTCTCGTTTTGCTTAACTTCATCTTCTTTTTTTAGCTCATTTTCTTGATTATTTTCAGTGTCACTTTGGCTTGTATTATTTTCTTTTTCTGAATCTGTCTGATTTTCTTGACTAGATTGAGAATCATTGGTATTTACTGAAGTGTTGGCTTCTGTTTTACCTAAAGTAAATAATTTGGTATTAGTTTTTAACTGAGTTTGATCAATTGCTAAGGAATAATCTCCGCTTTCTTCTTTAGTTAAGGTGGGAAACGGTACTTTATATTTAATAGCTGGAATTGGTTTATTAAGTTCTTCAAAAACAATATTAAGTAACTCGTAAGGTTCATTGCCAGTCTGTTCACTTACCACAATAGCATCATTTTCTAAAGAAAAATTTCTTTCAATTTGATTATTGTCAGGTAATGGTGGTCTAAATTCTAATGAACCTAAATTAACAGCTTCTTTAATGATATTCTGAGAAGGGAAAATGAACATTTTACTATCGGTTTGTAATTCACTATCTAGCTTTTTTATCTCTTCAAATTGCTTGACTATTTCTTGATGTTTGCCGATAAATAAAACATAAAAAGGACGAAAATCTTCCGCCGTTTTACCTTCTGTATTGTAGCTAAATTTAACGTTACCCGAATTAGGATCAAAAACCTCTCCTTTAAATTGACTTTTTACTGCCCAAACCCCTACGGTATAACCTTTATTAACACTATCTTTATTCAAATAAGTATTACCTAACGCTTCAGCTATTTTACCCCCATCATCTCCTTCTAAATCTGTCACAATAATGGTTAATTTATCCTTCCCGTCTTGAGGGGGGGTTATGGCATCTTGAATTGAGCTTGATACTCCTTTATATTTAGGATTTGTTTCATTATAAAACCCTACGGATTTTGCATCTCTGCGAAAATCATCTCTAGTTAATTCTTGTTCGTCTCCAATTCTTTTATATTCTACGGAGACGGAATTACTAGGGGTTACTAAATTTCCAATTACTTCTAAGGCTTTAGTATAGTTACTGTCATTGGTGTTTACATAACCTATCATCGAACCACTGCCATCCACATTTACCGAAATATCCAGCTTATCTGATTTATTATTTGAAGTATTATGTAATACCGGTAGTTCACATTTTAAGATTTCTTCTTTTGGGGATTCACATCCGATCAATAATATTAAGGGTAAAATGTAGAGTAAAGGGCGATAAATTTTGATAAGTTGGTTGAACATGATTGACAGTAGATAGATTTAATGTTTCTTAATTATAAGATAATTTTTGTGAAGGTATAAGAGTTAATTTTTAAGTTTATTTGGCGATCGCCAAAGGATTGATACATTAATTTAGAATAGAATCTTCTAAATAAAGTTCTATTGCTTCTTTGACCATTTCCAACATCTGCTCATAGGTTTCACCCCAAGTATGACAACCTTTGAGAGCTGGTACACTAGCACACCAAGCATTATCTTCTTGCCAAACTAAAACTTTAATTTTCATAATTACTTAAATTTAACTATCAATATTATCAATGATACTGGTTTTTAATAGGATTAATTTTTGAGTTTAAATGGCGATCGCCAAACCAGAAAAATCTCTAATATTTTTAAGAGAAAATATGATTTATGATAGTTTTAAGATTACAATTAATAGAACTTTATTAAAATGAAAGTATGAAACCGGGAGAAATTATTAGGATTATTGCCTTCACTATTTTGGGATGGTTTGTGATGTTGTGGTTACAACCCTATTTATATGATCAAAAAGTTTTTGGAATAATTAAAAGTGTTCGGTTCAGTGAATGGTTACAAAGATATAATGTAGCTGCTTATATTGTTTTCGGTATTTCTGTCTTATTTACCGTGCTTTGGTATGTTTTGACCTTGATTGATCAAAATGATCATAATAGGGGAAAATGGCGGTTAATTTGGTATATAGGATTAGGTTTATTAGTATTAGTTATTAGTTTAAGTGTAAATTTATCCTTAAATGTAGAAGTAGTAAGACAAGGAGTAGAAAAGGTCATTTTTGTCAAAGAAGCACTGATTTCCATGTTAGGTTTATTTATTCTAAATTCTTTAGTATTACTCTATTGGTTACCTACAGCTACCAGTACCCCCGGATTACTCAAAAATGGAGTAGTACCAGGTTCGGGAATAATTAACTCTATTTTTGGTAGAAAATAAATTAAATATTACGAAGGAAAAAAATAAAATGGCTTTTTATATTATTGGCATTGGTGGCACAGGGGCAAAATGTATCGAAGCAATTATTCAATTAGCCTCTATCGGATTATTTCCTACCAATAAATTAAATATTCTTTTTGTTGATGCAGACGAAACCAACGGCAATTTACAACAAACTCAAAACAGTTTAAGCATTTATCAAAAATGTTATCGAGTTTTAGGAAAACAAGATCAACAATGCAAATGGATTACTACCAAAATAGAATCTTATCCTGTGTGGTCACCTTTTGGCAAAACCAACACCGATAAGACTTTAGGATCATTTTTTAGTTATGAAACTATTAAAGAAACTAATCCAGTTTTAGCAAATCTTTTTGATGTACTTTTTACCGAAAAAGAACGAAAAGTTACTTTAGATGTGGGTTTTAGAGGTCGTCCAGCCATCGGGGCTGGAATTATGAGCCAAATTGATTTAGATCGCCTCGATGAAGAGCCTTGGAGTTCTTTTATTAATCAATTGATAAATGACGCAGGAGGGGGTAGCGGTGCTAAAGTGCTTTTATGCGGCTCTATTTTTGGTGGCACAGGAGCGTCTGGATTACCCACTCTAGGGCGTTTAATTGCCAATAAGTTAACTGATGTGAAAGACAAGGTAACCCTAGGAGCAATTTTTGTTTTACCTTATTTTAATTTCCCTAAAACAGATTCTAAGGAAGAAGTTTATGCTACTTCAGATTTATTTTTATTAAATACAGAAGCCGCTCTACGTTATTATCATAACCATTCTAGCCAATTTGATGTTAAGTATTTAGTGGGAAATCAACAATTTGAAAAATTAGGAGAATTTAGTGTCGGCAAAGATACTCAAAAAAATCGTCCTCATTTTGTCGAATTTTATGCAGCCTTAGCCGCTCGTGATTTCTTTAGTGAAAATAGTCCCCCAACAGGAGTTAACGTCATCAGTCGTAAAAAAATAGGAATTTTAGAATGGAGTGATTTACCAAATAGTGCCGAAATTAAAGCAGAATTAGTTAATGCTGTTCGTTTTGCCTTTATTTGGTTAGCTGATTTTGAGAATAAATTAGAAACCGCTAAAAACAGAGGTATTGGCGAATTAAACGGTATTGCTTGGTTTGATAATTTTTTTCAAGGTAAGGGTTTTATGGGAAAAGCCACTAGAACTCATTTATCAGATTTAGGTAGCGATCAACAACAAGAAATTATTAAATTTATTAACGATTGGTGCGAAGATTTTTTACGTTGGTTATCAGATATTCATCAATGTGATAATGAGCAAATTCAGTTATTTAGAGCTAAAGAGAATTTTACTGATTTTAAGCAAGAAAAGTTTGCTACCTTGTTTTTTGATGATCCTCGTGCTAGAGATTTAATTAATCAAGATACTCTAGTTAATCTTAAAAATGAATTTAGTCAATCTGAAATTACTGATTTTGGCAAACAAAATCCGGGAGTAGTTGGTTTAGCTAAAGCCCTTTATATTTTTTGTAAACTTGATTAATCTGGAGAATTTTTTATTATGAGTGATTTAATTTTATCTAAATTAAAAGATAACGGTAACGATATAAGTAAAGGGGAAGTCGGCAAGTGGACGAATAAAGAAAATAAGGCTTTCAAAAATGTAGCTGATAGTTTAGATTATACCGTTGGTGAACAAAAAAATATTAGTTCTGTGCCAACCATGTGGGCTCGTCCTTTAATTGTAGAAATGGCTCTTTATGATTCTAATCATCCCATTCATAAATCAACTGTTAGTCAATGGCGTGGGATGTTAGCGGCGATCGCCTTAGCAGAAGTAGAAGGATTTGATTTAAAAGTTCAACTATTAGATTTAGGAAAAGATCAATATTTAAACTTTGCCAAAGCCCTTAAAGAATTAACCCCAGAATCAGCCAATCTTCTTTATACCAGAGAAGGAAAAAATCCTTGGCAAGAAATATATGTTTTCTTATGGAAAGGAAAACCCGTAGGCATGACTAGCCCTACTACTTTAGTTTGTCCTTCCGAAGAAGGCAACTGGGAAGGTTTACGGTGGTGGAATCAAAAAGAAAACTTAATTTTAAGTCCAGAAGAATATCTTAATCAAGAATCAAAAAATTTGCTTTGGCGTTGGTTAGAAAATATCCAACAAAATTTAGTTAAATATCAAGGTAAAACAGAAGCTATTAATAAAATTATTACCTTATTAAGTGAATTTAGAACAGCTTTAAAAGTTGATCCCAATCAAACATCACCTTTAATTCTAAGTCAAAATCCCACTTTTTTCGGCGAATCAATTAATAGAGGAGCTTTAGAATTACTTAATTATCCCGTACAAGTACCCCCAAAACCTTCTAATTTAAGAGTTATACCCAGTGCCATAAAATCTGATGGTAAACCTTTAATTATTATTGATGATCAAATTGCTGAATATTGGGGTACACCAAAACAAAATATTTGGGTACATCAAGATAAAACTTTAGCATCTTTAAATATTGAAGATTTAAGAAAAGGCGTAATTGTTTGGGATGATATTAAGTGGGTTACTTCACAAGATTTATTTTTAGAAGAATTATATTTTTTAGATTTGGAAGACGGCTTACCCGGAGGATTATTACCAAAATCAAAAATCCCCTTTACTTTTAATGGTGAAAAAATAACCCCTTTACTTCCTCTTAATCCCATTTTATTAGATTATTTCACCCCAGAAGATTTGATTAGTAAAATTGAGATGGAATTTTTAAATAATATAAATGGTCAAAATATTCGTTTAACTTTGAATATTCCTCTTTCTGGAGTTGATAATCAAAAAAAAGAGCAAATTTATAGAATACAAAAAGATTACCGTCTTAAAGAAGAAAATGGTTTTAAATATTTACCTGTTTTGACTGTTTGGCCTAAATTTAGAGCGAAAAATTGGAAACAATATTACACTTTTTATTATGATGGGGATTATGGTGATGGCACTTTTAAAGTTTATTTCCAAAATCAAAAAATTCGTACCTTTAAAGCCCCTGATGGTACTGGCTCATACCAATTATCAACCTTAGATAAAATGCCCACTCATGTGGTTTGTAAAGATAAGAATTATCAAGATATTGGATTAATATTATTAGCAACCCCTCCAGAGATTAATTCTAAGGGTGTTTGGCGTGTGGGGGTTGATTTTGGTACTTCTTTTAGTAATGTTTATGTGAAAGGAGATAATTCGGATGATTTTCCTTTAGAAATGAATAAAGATTTACAACTAAATATCACTGAAAGCCCGATCGCCACTAGATTTCCTGCTTTAATTGAAAGTTTTATTCCTCACCAATTTTTGCCCTCAGATAGTCCATTACCTTTATGTACAGTAATTACTACTAAAAACGCCAATACCAATGATGAGGAAGATTTAGAACTTATTTTAGATGGTCGCATTTATGTACCTGATCCTAGCGAATTTGATCCCAATAAGCAATGGATTAAACTAGATTTAAAATGGTCAAATTTGAAATATGCTAAAGCCTTTTTACGTCATTTATCTTTACATATATCCGCTTTAGCCACCCAATCTGGTATGGATAAAATTGAATGGTGTGTATCTTATCCTAGTGCGTTTTCCTACATTAATAAAACAACTTTTCATCGTAATTGGGAAGATATTTCGGAAGAATTAACACCCAAAACAGGAATTAATTATTCTTGTCCCAAAATAGATGATAATCAGCGTTTTTGTACGGAAAGTGTAGCATTAGCTCAATATTTTAATGATAAAGAAAAACATCCTCTTTTACGCACAACTTGTATTGATATTGGGGGAGGCACTTCTGATATATCTATTTGGGAAAATCGTAGAATCGTTTACCAATGTTCAGTATTATTTGCTGGGAGAAATATTTTTTCAGAAATCTTAGCCATGAATACAGTTTACGCTGAGAATTTAATGAAAGAATTTTTAGCAGGAAATTGGGCAAGTTCAACTGAATTATCAATTATGACCAAAATTGATATTGCTTTACGTCATAAAGCTGAAGAATGGTTAAATAAAAAACGCATTAATAAAAATGAAGATCAATATTTTCAACGGTTAATTACTTTGACAGCCTTAGGTATAGCAGGTTTATATTATTATGTAGGACTAATTTTAAAGACTTTGCATGAAGAAAATAAATATACTCAAGCACAAATAACCCCTGTTTATATTGGGGGTAATGCCTCTCGTTTCCTTCATTGGCTTTCTCCTACAGGCAGATATGATCAAAATACAGACTTTAATAAGTTATTAAGTCTCATGCTCAGTAAAGCCTCTGGTTTTAAGGATACTCAAGAAAAAACTAGATTAAGTATTCGTCCAAAACATGAGGTAGCTTGTGGTTTAGTGCTTAGTAAAACCGAACTTACAGGTATTACTGACAATACGGCATTAAATCCCATTGCGGGAGAAAATTATTATATAGAATATCACGATGATGATGATAATGAATTTAAGGAAAACCAAGATTGGCGATCGCCATTTCATTTAGAAGGTAATATTACTAAATTAGAAATTGCTAAACTGGATAATTTAGAACAGTTTTTATATGAATTTCATCAAGGATTAAAAACCTTAAATATCCAAAGTATTCAACCTTTAGCCAAATCTGACTATAAACTTCAACAACCCATTGATGATCAAGAAGAGGTGGATAAAAATACTGAATTATGGAAGGAGGTAAGATACCATTTAGACAATGAATTATTAGATATTAAAGGTGATGCTAAAACCATTCGAGAGAAAACACCTTTTATTATGGGTTTAAAATCTTTGCTTCATGTTTTGGGTAAAAGATGGGCAGATTCTTATAAACCTTGATTTCATGGCGATCGCCATAAGCGATAAATTGGCGATCGTCATTTGAGAAAAGTAAATTAAAACATTAATCTAACACCTGCGACAAATTTAACATCATCACTACTTTCTCCCTCTTCCTCAGCAAAATTAGCAGTATCACCAAAAAGTTTATTCCAACTAATACCAATATAAGGGGCAAATTGTCTATTAATTTCGTAACGCAATCGCAACCCTAATTCTAAATTATTAAAACCACTACCAATACCAAACTCTTCCACTTGTTGAATCGCTAAATTAGTTTCTATTTTAGGTTGTAAAATTAGCCTTTGTGAAAGCAATAATTCATATTCAGCTTTAAATCTTGCCGAAATATCTCCTTGATGACTAATAAATAAAGCACTATCAATCTCAATAAAATAAGGTGCTAAACCTTGAATACCCACCACAGCAAAACCTCGACCATTTCCCTTATCACCGTATAATTGATCGTATCTCAATCCTACTTGTAAATCCCAATAAGGAGAAACTTGTTTACTATATAAAAACTGTAATTCAGCTTCCCCATTACCATCATCTAAACTAACATCACCCTCAGTTTTAAACACAAATTTTTGATAATCACCCCCAACCCAACCCGATACATCCCAATTAAAAATATTTTGACTATCATTTACCTGATATTCTAATTGATCAAACAGTAAATAATAAAAAATTTGGGTATCATCAATAGGCTCACCAAAATCTGATTCACTATTATTATCATTATTGTGATTATGTTGGGCAAAAGTGAAGTTTTTTTCTTGATTAAGAAAATTGACATCTTTAAATTCTGGCAAATAGAATTGTCTGTGTTGAGTATTTGTTTCTAAATTAAAAGAATTAACGGTAATAGTATTTTTCAAAGTAAATTGCCTAATTTCCTCAGCTTTAGTCTCCCTAACTAATAGCAGAAAAATAGTCATTATAATTAAACCTATTTCATTGATTTTATAAAGAGTTTTCAAAATTGACATATAGAAAAATTTTAGATTAATTAGCTTAAAAATAAAAACAGAAAATAATGATTGATAATCCTTTGAATCCTTATCAGTAAATGTAAGTTGGTTTGCCGAAGCAAAACCAAACAAGAATATGTGGATATTTTTTATTATTTATTGTGTTGAGTTGCACGTTATTTTACCCAACCTACGATTAACCAATAACATTAATAATGCGAAACATACCTACATCCATGTGATACATTAAATGGCAATGAAAAGCCCATTTTCCTTTCGCCTCAACATCAATTTCTGTCGATAGTTTTTCCGCTGGTTTAACAATTATCGTATGTTTTCGAGGTTGATAATTACCATTACCGTTAACTAATTCCATCCACATTCCATGTAAATGTATCGGATGTTCCATCATGGTATCATTGACAAAAGTTAGTCTTAATCTTTCTCCATAATTAAAATTTATTTGTTTATCTTCGGAATATTTTTTACCATCAAATGACCACATATAACGTTCCATATTACCTGTTAAATGTAACTCAATTTCTCGGTCTGGTTTTCTTTTATTTTTTAGTGGTTTAATACTTTTTAAATCGGTGTAAACTAACACTTTATGATTAACATTTTCTAAACCAATTCCCGCTTCGTTTAAACGATTTTTTACCATGGTGGGAGTAGCACTATTGCCTAATCCGTGATTATCTTTACCGTGAGATACTGGGGAAAAATCTAATTTGTTCTGTTCTGACATATCATGATTACTATGGTCACTGTGATCAGTTTTTGCCATATCATGAGTAGTATGGTCACTGTGATCAGTTTTTGCCATATCATGATTAGTATGGTTACTATGATCAGTTTTTGCCATATCATGAGTAGTATGGTCACTATGATCAGTTTTTGCCATATCATGAGTAGTATGGTCACTATGATCAGTTTTTGCCATATTATGAGTAGTATGATCCATACCCATATCAGTCATAGTACGCAAAGGACGTTCTCTTCGAGGAGGAATTTGTGCTGATAATCCTTCTTTTATTGCTATTGTACCTCTAACATAACCACTACGATCCATTGTCTCGGCAAATATAGTATAAGCCTCTTCGGTAGTTGGTTCGATAATTACGTCATAGGTTTCAGCCACTCCCATCCTAAATTCATCAACTATAACAGGTTGTATATTTTGACCATCTGCTTGTACTACAGTCATTTTTAACCCCGGTATTCGCACATCAAAAAATGTCATGGAGGAAGCGTTAATAAATCTTAATCGAATTTTATCTCCTTTTTTAAATATTCCAGTCCAATTTTGGTTGCTTGTTTTTCCATTTAATAAGTAAGTATAGGTTGCACCCGTTACATCGGCAATGTCAGTAGATTCCATCCGCATTTGTTTCCATTCCAAATCTTCTGCGAAATTAGCCACAGTGCGACGCTGATAGTTATAATAAGTAGGCATTTTTTTCAAATTGGCTAGAATGGCGTGGGGATTCTCAAAACTCCAATCTGATAGTAAAATAACATAGTCTTGGTCGTACTGAAAAGGATCAGGTTCATTCGGTTCGATAATTATAGCACCATAGTGTCCTAAT